>JAHDCQ010000122.1 GCA_020629845.1 Saprospiraceae bacterium
TGCAACTGAACATATAATTTACCGTAGATTTCTAATATAGAAATTAGATTTAGTATATACTTGAGATGAACAATTAGAACGCGAGATATAAAATCTCATATCTAAGTATCTCACATCTAAAATAACTTATGAGTAATCAGCTAACAATAGCGTATCATATTGCCAACAAACATATTGCAGAGGATATTCAGAAAAACCTAAATCCCCTCGGCTACGACTTCACACAAGTGATGAGTGCCGATGGACAAACGATTGCCCCACAAGTTCGTAATACTTCTGATAAAGTACTGCTTGTTATTAGTGACAATTTCCTGAAGTCAGAGGAAAGCATGCACGACCTATTGGAGGTGTTTCAAGACTTAATTCGCTCCGAGCGCGTATTGCCCGTTATTACGGAGGGCATCTATAAAGATGACATCACGGGCATATACACCAAAAAACCTACCACCTTCGATAGAGTGAGCGATGCCATTCAATACATGAATTATTGGCAGGATGAATACCTAGAAATACGTCGCAAAAAGCGCGAATTGCTAAATTCAGAAGAAAGTACTGCTTCCAAAGAGGAAGTATTGAATAATAAATTGGGCGTTATTCGGAATATATCTTCAGATATTGGCGAATTTTTCCGTTTTCTACGCAGCAAAGAGCATGTTGCGTATGATGCTTTTCGAGCAAATAATTTTGCCAAATTCTTCCAATTCATCGGGCATAATGCACCTTCGCACTTCGTGGCAGCACCTATAGAAGAGGCAAATTTGGAAGTCCCCATACCTGAACCAAGTCCTGTACTAGAAGCTGTGGAAACAGCAGCAACTAATGTAGCAGATACCGCAGACTTGGTTGAAGAAGCTCCGATAGAAATTGCAAGTATTCCAGGCATTGATTTGTTAGAAAGTGTAGCTGCTACACCAACACTAGAAGAGGATAGTTTAAACTTTTTGCCCGATACCACAACAGAAAATCCGCCAATAGAGACTACCGCTGCACAAAGCGAGGACGAACTCATGGATGCACTGGATAAAATGTTCGAGGAAGATACGACAGAGGAACAAGCAGAGGAAGTCATAGAAACCATAGAAGCTACTACAACAGAAGAGGTAGAAGAAATCGCTGAGGAAGCTGAAACAACAATAGAAGAAACAATCACTAACACTACGCAAATGGAAGAACCGACTATCTTAGCCACACCACAAGAACCCACAGTAAAAGAAATAACAGAAGAGGACAAGCTTCGCCAAATTCACACCATGCTCTCCCTAGATGACGTGGGCGGTGCTATGCAAGAATACTTTGCAGGGCTAGAACAATTCCCTGAAAGTGTGAATTTACGCTATGGTTATGCCACTTCGCTTATCAAATACAATAAGGATTTTGATGCGGCACGTAAGCAATTGAAGACCTTAGTAAATTATGACTCAGAAAATTATAATGCGCATTTTTTACTCGGTGAAATTGCGGAACTAAAAGAAGATTATGCAGATGCAAAGCTAGAATTTGAGCGTGTGCTAGAGCTACATCCTGAACATGTAGAAGCACCTTATCGTCTAGCGAATGTGTTGTCCAATCACTTTGAAGGTAGTGAGCAACAAGCAGGTGCATGGTTTGAAAAAGCTATTGCGCGCAATCCTGAAAATGCAGATGCACATTATCAATATGCAGTGTTGCAAGATGAATATTTCGACAATCCTGATACGGCTTTAGCACATTATCAAAAAACGATTGCGCTTGATGAACAGCATCCTTACGCACACTATGATATGGCAGTACTCTATCATGGTTTGGAGGATATGGAAAATGCTAAAATTGCGTACGAGCAAGCAAGCATTATCAATTCAGAAGTAAAAACTCCACAAAATGATGCGGCGTTCTTAGGCGTGCCACTAGAGTTTGATTTGCCACCAGAAGGTATTATCCGCGATGATGCGATAGAAGTAATAGAAGAAGGTGAAAACCTCATCGTAGAGGAAGAGGTATTAGAAGATGTTGAGCCACTAGCGGTAGAAGAGGAAGAATTTTTAGAAGAGGAACTCGTGCTAACGGAAGACGAACCAGCAGCAATTATAGAAGAAGTGGAGGAAGAAGCACCTGTAGCTATTCCAGAAGTAGAAGAGGTAGCAGTTTTAAAATCAGATATTAAGCGACTAGAAGATTTAGTGCTAAAAAATCAGAATATGCTGATGATGGCACAGCAAAACCTTGTTTCACTCACGGAGGAAGAAGAAATCGTGCCAGAGCAGCCACGCGTGGATAAAGTAGTCGTTATCACAGGTGCGACTTCGGGTATCGGGCGGGCTACCGCAGATGTATTCGCAGCAGCAGGCTATCGCTTGATTTTGACAGGTCGCAGAGGAGAACGCTTAGAAGACATTCATACATACTATCAAGAAAATTACGGCTCTGATGTCCTTACGCGCACCTTCGATGTACGCGAATTGGATGCCGTAAAAGAAATGGTAGACTCCCTAGACGAATCATGGCAAAATATTGATTTACTCATCAATAATGCAGGCTTGGCAAAAGGATTTGCCCCTATCCACGAAGGTGAAATTGATGATTGGGAAGTAATGATTGACACCAATATCAAAGGTTTGCTATATATGACACGCGCCGTGAGTCCGCATATGGTAGCACGCGGAAGTGGGCAGATTATCAATGTTTGCTCTAGTGCAGGACATGAAGTGTATCCGAATGGTAATGTCTATTGTGCTACTAAATATGCGGTAGATGCCTTAACGAAATCTATGCGCCTCGACTTGCACAAGCATAATATCCGCGTAAGCCAAGTATCGCCTGGACATGTAGAGGAAACGGAGTTCGCGCTCACTCGCTTCGATGGCGATGCAGAACGTGCGAAAATTTACGAAGACTTTCAGCCACTAAAAGCAAGCGATGTAGCAGAAACCATCTTTTTCTTAGCTACTCGCCCTGCTCATGTAAACATTCAAGATGTAGTTTTATTTGGCACACAACAAGCAAGTAATAACGTTTTGGATAGAAGTGGTAGAGCTTAAAACACTATTCATTTTAATGCTACAATGTGATAATGCTACAGTATTTTCCCTATTATCACATTGTAGCATTCTAGCATTATCACATGAGTTAGCCTTCCTTCTTCTCCTCAGGATACTCCACCCGCACATGGTGAATATTGCGAAGTAAAGCTTTCCAGCAAGTACGGCATTGTTCCAACTCATCGAAGGTCAAAGCGGATTCTTCTAGCTGTCCCGACTGCATTTTGCCTGTTATAATCTTATCTACCATACCATCAATATCCTGTCCTGTTGGGTTTTTCAAGCTTTTGCAAGCCGCTTCTATAGAGTCAGCAATCATCATAATCGTTTGCTCCTTCGTAGTAGGACGCGGACCAGGATAGCGGAAAATACTTTCATCCACTTCAGTATCAGGATTTTCTTTGAGGTGATTGCGATAGAAATACTCTACGCGCGTAGTGCCATGATGCGTTTCGATGAAATCTATAATGGTACGTGGCAAACGGGCTTTTTTAGCCAATTTCACGCCTTCCGTGATGTGTGCAATTATCATTTTGGCACTTTCCAAATTCGATAATTCACCATGCGGATTGTCCCCTTTTTGATTTTCAATATAATAATCTGGGTTTGCCGTTTTACCAATATCATGGTAGAGTGCGGCGGCTTTTACCAATAAAGCGTTTGCGCCAATTTGTGTAGCTGCTGCTTCGCAAAGATTCGCTACTTGAAGCGAATGCTGTAAGGTGCCAGGTGCTTTTAAGGACAGTTCTTTCAGCAATGGGCGATTCATATCCGAAAGCTCAATCAACGAATTGGTGGAAGTAAAACCAAACAATCGCTCCAAAATTGGGATAAGCGGATAGGCCAATAAAGTCAAGAATACATTAATAAATAGCCATGCAAAAATACGCGTATCCACATTCACGAGTGTCCCTTCTTGTATCAAAGAAAGCCCTAAGAAAGTGACAATATAGGCTAAAAAGATAAAGACAATGGAACGAAGAAACTCGCTCATATTCCGCGAATCTACCGTGCCAAGTATCGCCACTATACCTACGATAATCTGCATAAAAGTAAATTCATAGCCAAGCGAAGACAGGAAACTCGCAATCAGTACCACGATGATATGCGTAAACAAGGCTAATTGACTATTTCCAAAATGCTTAATGACTATCGGGACGATACAGAACGGAATAATATAGGCACTCATCACATTCGCATTCTCTACGAGATAGACGAGATAGCCGTAAATGGCGAGCCAAATCAGAATAAAAATAAACTTATTAAACTGCGCGAAATAGCTCGGATGGTAGCGTTGAATATAAATCAGAAAAACACCTATAATCAAAGTGGTGAGTAAAAAATAACCGCCTAAAATCCCGATTCCTGAACGGTTTTTTGTAACGTCTCGTTCGTATTTTGCCTTATAGGAAGCAAGTTTTTCGTAAATATCGTCGGTGATAGCAGCACCTTTTCGTACAATACGCTCTCCTTTTGGAATGACTCCTTTTGTAGAGGGAATAGAATCAAAATATTCATCCCGAAAACGTTTCGTGAGGTCTTTGCTAAAGGTAATATTGGCGCGCAGCACCGTTTCTAGAATCGGAAATAAAAATTCAGGTTCAGCAAGGCTGCCATAGGCAGAAGGATTTCCTAAAATATCTTTCGCAGCCTCTAAATCCTGTAAGTTACCCAGGGTTTGAGTAAAAGTCGTGCTGCCTCGCACGATATTTAGCACAAATTCAGGCCCTTTGTCGCTATGGTCTGGCGCAAGTTGTACGACCCCTTTTTCGTAAATCTGTTGGAGTAGTTTTTTACCTTGTGTAATATACGCGTTTGGTTTTTTTACTACATCCACAAAAATAGTTCCTGCTTGGGCAGTTGCCAATTCTTCATTAAATGCCTTTTCAAAAGCTGCTTCTTGTTCCGCTAAGGCATTTTGATTGACTTCGTAATAGGGCGAAAAATCAGCATCCCGCGATTGGCGTTCGGCGCGCACTTCAGCTTCCGATTTTTTGATAGGAATATCAAAAGGCGCGTAAAGGTCTTCGTAGGCCCATGTTTTTCCTTGTTCAAATTGGTACTTAAAGCGTGCATTGTTTGGAAATAGGATGCTAATAAAAGCTATCACTACCAAAACAAGCAGATATTTCAGTATGGTTTGCGCTTGTTCTGTCCGTTTCTTTATATCCATTTAATAGATTAAAATTCGGAATCAGATGAAAACGACTTCGTCTTCAAATGTTTCGCAAGATAGAAACTAGATTTGATATGTACTAAATGGGTAAGCAATGACTTGGGTGAAATAATTTGGAGTTTACATTCTTAAGCTAAGTTGTAAAGTAGAGGGTATTTGGTATAAGGTATAGGGATTTTGACCAAATTCGATAAAACTTCTGCTATTATCGACTTATTATTCAGACAAAATGAACTCCCAAAATCGAGTGTAGGGCAAATTTCCCAAATCGCATGATTTATCCCAATGGAACGTGTTCCATTGGATGGGAAAAGGGATTTTTGTCCTACACCCCCAAAATCCCTATACCTTATACCAAATACCCTCTACTAAATTTATACTAAAATACGAATTGGATCTTCTAGTATTTCCTTAAAGGTATTTAAAAACTTGGCACCTGTTGCACCGTCTACTACGCGGTGGTCGCAAGATAGCGTCACTTTCATGCGTTGTCCCACCACGATTTCGCCATTTTCCACCACAGGTTTTGCCACAATACCACCAACTGCCATAATACAAGCATCTGGCGGATTGATAATTGCAGTAAACTCATCAATACCAAACATGCCTAAATTGGAAATCGTAAAGGTATTGCCTGACATTTCATCTGGCTGCAACTTGCGGATACGCGCACGACCCGCCATTTCTTTCACTTCCGTATTAATTTGCGATAGCGTTTTAATATCTGCATGGCGCACTACTGGCACTAATAAACCATCATCCACAGCAACGGCTACGCCTATATTTACATCTTTATTCACTCGAATAGCATCTCCTAACCAAGAAGAATTAACGGCAGGATGCTGACGCAAGGCTACCGCTGCTGCCTTTAATACTAAGTCATTGAACGATAATTTCACAGGCGCGACAGCATTTAATTGCTTTCGCAACTTCATCGCATTAGCCATATCTATCTCTATGGTGAGGTAGAAATGCGGCGCAGAGAACTTACTTTCCCCTAAACGACGTGCAATCACCTTCCGCATTTGCGAAATGGGTTGGTCTTCATAATTATTGCCGCCACCTGCAAATGAGAATGGCACTACGGCTGGCGTAGGTGCGGGTGCTGCTGGGGCCGGTGTACTTGGTGCAGCAGCAGGCGTTGGACTCGCAGCTACTGGAGCGGGCGTTGCCGCTGGTGCTGGTGCTGGTACACTCGGCGCACCTGATGCAATACGGGCTTCTATATCCCGCTTCACAATACGCCCATCAGTACCTGTACCTGTTACTAAATTTAAATCAATACCTGCTTCCTTAGCCATACTTCTAGCCAAAGGCGATGCTAATATACGACTATCCGAATGTGTTTCTGCTGGCACAGGCGTTTCAGCAGCGGCTGGGGTAACTTCCGTGGCTTTCTCAGCACTTGCCTCTCCACTTGCGTCATCTTTTTTAGCACTTGCAGCAATGGCAGCCTGCCAATCTTCGCCTGCTTCGCCTATTACAGCTATCACGCCATCAATAGGAACGGTGCCTTCTTTTATAGCGATATGTAATAAAACGCCTTCATGCAGACTTTCAAAGTCCATAGTGGCTTTATCCGTCTCAATTTCTGCCAGCAAATCGCCTGGTTCTATGCTATCTCCTTCTGATTTATGCCATGCCACTATATTCCCTTCTTCCATCGTATCACTCATCCGAGGCATTCTAATCACTTCAGCCATAGGTATATGTTTTTATTGGTATTAAGTATCAAGTATTAGGTATTAAGCCAGGATTTACCTAATACTTAGTACTCTGTACTTAATACCTAGAAATTTATTTTATCTGCTTCGCAAATGTGCAACATTTTTGTGGTTTCTAATAGCACGAATTTAGCAAAGCTTACGAAATTAAAGCCGTTCTCGAACAAATTCTGTGGACGAAGAAAAAGGAAGCACAAAAACCCTAAACAGTAGTGTTGTGTTTTCTTTTTCTTCGGCTTCGTCACGGAGTTTGTTTGAGAATTATTAAATTTTTGCTAGAAAGGCTTTCAATTGTTCTGTTGCTTTTCCTCGATGGCTAATGGCATTTTTAGCTGCAGCTTCCATCTGGGCAAAGGTTTGTTCATAGCCATCTGGAATAAAGATGGGATCGTAGCCAAAGCCTCCCTCTCCCACTCTTTCGTGCGCTATTTCACCTCGGCAAATCCCTTCAAATAGATGTTCCTTACCATTCAAAATCAAGGCGATGACGGTGCGAAACTGCGCGCCTCTATTGGTTTTGTCTTTTAAATTAGCTAGTGCTTTAGCCATGTTTGCATCTGCATCTTTAGCAGGGCCAGCATAGAAGGCCGTATCTACACCAGGTTCGCCACCAAGCGCGTCTATTTCCAAGCCCGTGTCTTCTGAAAAGCAATCATAGCCGTAGTGTTCCTTTACGTAGCGCGCTTTTTGAAGGGCATTGCCTTGTATCGTGCCTTGTGTTTCAGGTATTTCTTCGGTGCAATTGATGTCCTTTAAGCCAATAATCTCGACAGCATCGCCGAGTATGCTATTAATTTCACGGACTTTGTTGGGATTGCCCGTAGCAAAAACAATTTTCATATGGATGATTATCTAGTTTAGAAGTAGGCACTAAGCCGTTTCTATCATTTGTTCTACTAATTTTAAAGCCGCAAGGGTCATTAATGCTTTTTCTTCACTTTCGGAGATATTATCTGAAACATATTGGAAGGCACGTGGTTCAGGTGCATCCAAGAGGGCTGGATTATTCAAGGCTGCTATATCTCGACTGCCAATACGAATAGGCAGATGCAACTCCTTATCATTTCCATCTATTTGCCCAAGTACGGTTTTGCCATTGTAAAGCTTGCCATCGGGCTTTAGAGTGGCAAAGTATTTCCCATCTACTGCAATGCGCGTTTCGCCTTTTTTGATTTGGTACACCATTTCGTGCTCGGCAGTTCGGGCATATAGGAGGGCATTTTCGCCTAAATATTCTTTGTAAGAATAGGCCAACAATGGCTCTTGATAGATGGAAGTAAATACGCCTTTAGCACTATTATTAATACCTTTTTTTAAAGTTTGATTGACTTGATTGAGCGAAAATAAGGTCAATCCATCCTCGTCAAGTGGCGTTAGCTCATTCGACCAGGGTTCTATTTCAGCACGCATCAGTTTAATATCGCGCTGAAATTTATTATTACTGGCTTTTCCATTGCCCATCATATTGCGAATGACACCAATACCGATACCAACCAAAATAATTGCTAATACTATAAATACAAAAAATAGCTTGCCTGCTAACATAGTTCTTATTGCTTAATTGAATGAGTTTTGGAGCTTCTATTCCAGCTCTCTTTGGGATTTTTCCATAAAGAAAAGTGGTTCTCTGACAATTTTGGTGATGAATCAAGTCTCTTTTTTACAAAAGTTCGACCGTTACACTAACTCATTTTGCAAAAAGGAGACTTGACCACCAAAATTGTCAAAAAACGAGAAAAGCTTTACAAGGGGCAAGATAGCAACCATTGTAAAGCTTTGAAAATATGTGGTGAAATTCTTAGTATAAGTTCAATAATAAATCGACTTTTAGATTTTCCATTTTTATCAAAATCATACTGTTGCCAGACCGTTTTGATTTCGCTAAAAATGGAAAATGGTCAATTTCATATTTCACCATTCTTATCCAAGATAAGAACGTAGTGCATTTCGGTTGTAGGACTTTCGCAAACGACGAATAGCACGTTCCTTGATTTGGCGTACCCGCTCACGAGTAAGTCCATAGAGTTCTCCGATTTCTTCTAATGTCAAAGATTGTTTATTATTCAAGCCATAATAAGAAGAAAGTACTTCCACTTCACGCGGGGTGAGTATAGAAAGCCCTTGTTGCACTTCATCTTTGAGCGATTGCTCCATTAAGTCGCCATCAGGATTCATATCCTCTGATGAAGAAATGAGATCAAGCATCGTCAAATCACCATCTTCGCCACTCATTGGTGCATCTACGGATACATGTCGCCCACCACCTTTCAGTACTGCCGCTATTTCTTTCGGCTTCATATCTAGTAATTCTGCTAACTCTTCGTGGGTAGGCGGACGCTCATATTCTTGCACAAAAGATACATAGGCTTTATTTACCTTATTATAAGAACCAACCTTATTTAAAGGCAAACGCACAATACGCGAATGCTCTACAATAGCTTGTAGTATGGATTGGCGAATCCACCAAACTGCGTAGGAAATAAATTTGAAGCCTTTGGTTTCATCGAAGCGTTTTGCGGCTTTCATTAAGCCGACATTGCCTTCATTTATCAAGTCACTCAAGGACAAGCCTTGATTCTGATATTGCTTCGCTACAGACACTACAAAGCGCAGGTTAGCCTGCGTCAAGCGATTGAGAGCTTCTTGGTCGCCTGTTCGAATGCGTCGTGCCATCTCTGCCTCTTCATCCGAAGTGAGCATTGAGATTTTGCCAATATCATTGAGATATTTGTCGAGGGCAACGCTTTCGCGTGTAGTGATTTTATTTGTAATTTTTAACTGCCGCATATCAGCTTAGGGATTTAAAAAGGAGAAAAACTTCCTTTATGAATGAAAAAAACGTACTTGAATTTCAAAAAAACTCAGTCTTATTGGATATGTTCTAACTTACTAACGTTTAAAAACAAGAAAAAGTCATATTTTATACCAAAAAATCTTGACTTTTTACAAAAAATGTATTAAGCCAACGTATGTACTACAAAAGCAAGCTCTAAAAAGTTTCTTATTCTGCAATAAAAAATCATATTTAGATAACCATAATACAAAGCTAATCAAGCATATTCATTACTAAAGAGTCAAAATTCGAACTTTCAACCTCTGCATATTAGCTATTTTAGCTACATATATTCTGTGGTTTGCCTTCCAAAAATGCCTTAATATTTGCGACAGTAATATCCATCAATCGCTGCCGAGCAGATTGTGAAGCCCATGCTTGATGCGGTGTAATGATACAATTTTTAACTCCCATCATAATATGATTTTTAGGAGGGGGTTCCACACTCAGTACATCCAAAGCTGCGCCTGCCAATTGTTCATTTTCTAGTGCGTCCTTAAGGTCAGCTTCATTTATCAAGCCGCCTCGTCCTGTATTAATGAGGTAAGCAGAAGAACGCATTAAGGAAAATAATCTTTGATTGACAATTTCTTTATTCGTTTCGGATAGTGGCGCATGTAAGCTAATAATATCGCTTTGGCTAAAAAGCCTTTCGATTGTCACAAATTCTACGCCAACACGCGCGTCCCGTTCCGGGTGCTTGTGTGTGGCTAAAACCTTCATGTCAAATGCCAAAGCAATATTTGCCACCTTCTGCCCGATACGTCCAAAACCATAAATCCCTATGGTTTTTCCCGCCAACTCAACAATAGGAAGCAGCCAATAGCAAAAATCCGGGCAGCTTGCCCAATTAGCTTGCAATACGCTTTGATGATGAGACTCTACGCGATTGGTCATTGCCAATAGCAAAGCAAAGACATGCTGTGCAACCGCTGTAGTACCATAACCTACTGCATTGCAAACTATGATATTTCGTGCTTTAGCGGCAGCTACATCTACATTATTATAGCCTGTAGCAGTGATGCAAATACACTTCAAATTGGGTAATTGCTGCATCATATCTTGCGACAATACAAATTTATTCAGCAGCAAAATATCCGCAGCCTTTGCACGCTCCAAACCTTCTTTTGCTGTACTTCTATCATACACTTCAAAATCACCAATAGCACGTATTGCATCCCACGATAAATCGCCGGGATTGAGGGTATAGCCATCTAAAGCTACTATTTTAGGTGTTGGCATCATTTAATGTCCTGTGTGTTGTTGCAATTTGATGGTCTCCATGCCAATATTGACATTACCCTTGATACCTAAATTTAGGCGAATGCCTTGTGGCGTAAGGTACGCATCGGTCACACCCAAATCTGCTAAATTGCCCTTCATTACGATACCTGGCGAAATTTCATAGCGTTTTAACTGTTGCTGAATCTGTTTACGCGCTTCTTCGATATTATAATCAAGCAAATAATTTACGTTATCACGGATTTGTTTTCGCATATTACTCTTTAGCAACCAGCTCGCCGATTTCAGCAGAAAACTCTTCGTATCCAATGTATACTTGAGGTCGCGTATGTCAATTTTATTACGCAATTTATTATAGAATGGCTCGCCCGTCATGTAAATGCTGCCATTGTAACTCCCTGAAAGCTTAGTATTTACCACTAGCTGATTGCCTTGCCCATAGAGTTCCATATCTTCTATAGTAGCACTATATTTTCCTGACTCAAAAGTTTCGCCTTTTAGATTCTCTAAGGCTAGCGTTTCTATTTGTTCATAAGTAGCATCGGTCTGTAGAAAAATCTGAAAATCTTCATCAGCAATAGAAGCATACTGAAAAGGCGGCAAGGGTTTCAAAGTTGCTGCCTTTGGCGTACTACCTACTGCTATGCTGGGCTTTGAATCAATCGCAATCGTAAATTCAATAGCATCTCCTGCATTTTCGAGTGAAGACATGGCTATTTTTTCTGGATTGATGAGCATCCAAGTATTGTATTCTTTGGATACTTCCATTGGTTCGTGTAGTTGTTTCCATGCTGCTTCCATGCTGGCACGCAAATCAATGCCATTTTTTACTTGGTCATCTATATTTTGCGTAATAATGGCTTTACTTCTATCTATCACAATATCACCTACAAATTGGGCAGGTATACTAATGCCACCTACTTTTAACTTAGGGCGTTTGTACCATTCATAGGTTTCAATTTCAGACTTGGTCTCAAGGGTCCAGTCTTCCTTTATCTCATACTCCGTAAAAAATTGCAATGCCAATTCTGCATCCGCTTTCACTTTCGTGAAGCCAATATCTTTTGTAATAAATAGCTTTAGTGGCACTAAATATTTAATGCGTTGATCTTCTAGACCTAACTTTATATCATCCAATTTTTCGGCTTGTACTTCTAAGCCATCTTCTTCAAAGTTGCCACTCTGCTCAAGAGCAAGTTCAAATTGAGCATTTATCATTTTTTCCAACTCGCTGATAGTCAAGCTAACTGGAATATTTACTACCGATGTTTCTACGGTAGGTTCTAAAAAACTATATGATTCCACAGGCTTTTCTAATTCTTTTTCTGGTACAATTTCCACGATCTCTTCCTCTTCCTCTAATTTTGGTTCTTCTTTTTTCACCTCTATCTCTCGTGTATGTTCTTCTTCCTCCCCTTCTGGAGAAATGACATCTAAATATTCATCATCTTGCTTTGGAGGGGTTTGTTGAGTTTTTTTATTGCCACATGCTGCCATAAAAAGCACAATTCCTAATAATAACAGACTGTATTTTAGACTATTAGTAGTCATAATTCGACGATTCATGTTTTAAGGGAGTCGGCAAAAAATAATCTACCCACTCTGACTTGCTCTTTTACCTTCTAAAAAATCGAAAAAATAAGTCCGTAGCGCGGCTATGCACTGATTTTTTCAATTCTTTAGAAGAAGAAAATAACTTCGCCATAATGGACACCTTATTTATTGCCGATTCCCTAATATAAAATTTCTAAATGGAAAACGCGATAAGCGTCACTACTTCATAGGGACGTGAAGATACATAAAAGAGGTACGCTATTAACAGTTTTTATAGTTGTGCATAATGAATAAAGTCTAATGGGCAAAAAAAATCCTGCCGCTATGGACAGGATTCGCATACATACCTTTTTGATTAGCTTTTCTATATAATTCTCTTTTTGTTTTAAGTACAGCACAAATGTAAAGTGGATAATTTGAGAATTTATATTTTTAACCTTTTATTAACTTTTAATAAATTAAAATGTATTTTAAAAAATCCCAAAATGGGAATTTTACTCAAAAAAAAGTATTAAAAACACTCAAATATTGATTTTTCATCTATTTAGTGAGTGCAAATCTATTACCAAGTACCTATGCCACAAAATTAAACATTGTAAAATCGGTAAAGAATAAGAGAAAGCTTTCAATTTTTATCAATATCTTGAGCCAGATATATAAGTGTAAATACAGAAAAGTATCATGATTAGAATAATAATAGTGATTTCGTTCATAGGAGCATTAATATTTGCTTGTGGCAATGATTCAAACAATGAATCGCCTACAAAAAAAACAGCGAAAGCAGTAGATGGCAAGAAGATTTATCAAAGAAATTGTGTGGTATGCCACGGAGTATATGGTGATATGGGTGCAAGTGGTTCATTTGATTTAACGGAATCGGGACTTAGCAAAGACGAAGTTATTGCAGTCATTACCAAAGGACGTAATGCCATGACTCCCTGGGAAAGTATACTATCCGAAGAAGAAATCAAAGCAGTAGCAGAGTATTCAATGACGCTAAGAAAATAATTGTGCCCAAAAGAATTTACTCGGTAGTAGGCTTAATGTCTGGCAGTTCGCTAGATGGTCTTGATATTGCACATTGCAAGTTTGAGCTTGAAGATGTTAGCACCTTTGGTATCGCCAATTGGGAGTTGCTTCAAGCTCAAACTATTCCATATAGTGAAGATTGGCAAAAGCGACTTGCCGAACTTCCTCATCAAGATGCTCGAACGTTCGCCGCTGCACACGTCCAATACGGACACTATATAGGAGGCTTAGTACAAAGCTTCATAAAAAAACAAAATATTTCTCCCGATTGTATCGCTTCGCATGGGCATACCATTTTCCATCATCCTGAGGAACGCTTTACGACGCAGATAGGTGATGGAACAGCGATTGCCGTGCACAACAACTGCAAAGTCATCTCTGATTTCAGAGCGATGGATGTGGCACTTGGTGGTCAGGGCGCACCTTTAGCTGCGATTGCTGATAAGTGGCTTTTTTCGGATTATGATTTTATGTTGAATATTGGAGGCATTATCAACATTACGGCACAATTGCCCAATAAATATGTCGCCTTCGATATTACAGCAGCCAATCAAATTCTAAATGCACTTGCTCAACAACTACAACTGCCCTATGATGAGGATGGCCAAATTGCCGCAAAAGGCAACATAATTTCTGATCTTTTGGCTAGTGTTAATCAACTTCCCTACTTACAATCTAGCTATCCAAAATCTTTGGATAATGGTTGGGTACGCACCAATGTACTTCCCCTGTTTCTCGACTATAAGGCTAGCATTTCCGACCGCTTACGTACAGCCTGCGAGCATATTGCTCAACAAACTGCTTTATCCCTACAACAAATCGTACAAAGCGAACAACTTGAGTCGTCGCGTACCTATCAACTACTTGCGACAGGCGGTGGGGCATTCAATCCTTTTTTGATGGACTGCATCGAACAGGCTTGCCAAGCAATATTGCCGCTAGAAATAGACCGTTCGCGCAAGGATTTAATTGAATTCAAAGAAGCGATTCTAATGGCCCTTATGGCAGTCATGCGTTTAGAACATGTCCCCAACTGTTTGGCTTCCGTAACAGGGGCAAGCCGCGATGCTTTAGGCGGCACAATTCACGGCTAAGTATTGCCGATGTCCTAAAAATGCCCTACTTTTGCAATCCTTTCCTCGGAATGTAGCGCAGCCCGGTAGCGCACACGCCTGGGGGGCGTGGGGTCGCAGG
>JAHDCQ010000536.1 GCA_020629845.1 Saprospiraceae bacterium
ATGAAAAAATACATTTTACTGCTAAGTTTAGTATGCTTTTTCGCTTGCGACCCTTTTGATGCCGTCATCGAGGAGGAAAAAGAACAAGTGCTTTTATATACGACTAGTGATTTGAGCGATTATAATTTGCCCACCGAGACTTTGCAGGTGGGAAGTTGGAATGTCAAATTTGCTGGTGGACGCTTAGATTTTTTCTTTGATTGCTTCGGAGAACGTTCTTTAATGAGCAAAGAAGAAGTGGAAACGCATCTAGCAGGACTTGCAGCGAAAATCAATCAGATGGATTTGGATGTCCTCTACCTGCAAGAGCTAGATATTGATGCAAAACGCTCGGCTTATATTGACCAGTTACGTTATTTGCTAGATGCCACCTACTTCAATTATGGAGCCTATGCCTCGCAATGGAAGTCGGACTATGTGCCTAGCGATGGTATTGGGCGTGTCAATTCAGGCAATGCGATTCTATCGCGTTATCCGCTCGAAAATACGGAACGGACTGCCTTACCACTTATTGGGGAACAAAGTGGCTTTGTGCAGTATTTTTACTTGCGTAGAAATGTCTTAAAAGCAGAAATTACGGATGCACAGGGGCAAAAAATTGCCTTGCTGAATACCCATACCTCTGCCTTTGCAAAGGACGGCACGAAAGACCTACAACTTGACCAAATTAAGCAAGTAGTGGATGAATTGGAGGCTGCTGGAACACCTTTTATATTAGGAGGTGACTTCAACTCTTTGCCGCCGCGTACGGAACAAGTCAATGGTTTTGCAGATGATGCTTGCCCTAAAGATTCTGAATTTAGTGCCAATGATTTCAGTGCAGAAACCGACATCATGCTACCGTTCTATGAATACACGCCCCTCATTCCTCTGGAGGAATACGCATCGAATAATACGGACTATTTCACCTTTACTGCTGATAAGGATGGCTTTTGGAATCGTAAGTTAGATTTTATGTTTACGAATGCGAATTTTAGAGATGGCTTAGTACATCTCGACGATGCACGGGGAGGTATGGCTACCATGCCGCTCTCTGACCACGCGCCTTTGAGTGGTACAGTTTTTAATTGGTAAATAAAAATACAATGTCTTTGCCAAATTGAAAATTGAAAATTATTGAAACACCATAGATATAATTCATTATTAGCAAGTATTTTACAAAGCAACCATTTTGCTAATTTTCAATTTTTAATTATCCATTTTCAATTTGACGAACAGTTCTTTTCTAAATTTAATAGACATGAAACGCCACATCTTCTTTTTTAGCTTTCTGTGTTGCTTGAGTTTACTATCTACTACTACATTGGCTCAATCTTCAACGGATGCCCTTCCAAGCGAAAATAGCCTATGGCCCGACCGTACTACGCGTACATTGGCACAAGGGCGTAAAGTATGCCCGCTTTTTGGCGTAAAAAAAATGGGTGTAGCCAATAATATGGAATGGCGCATACAGCCGATTTTCTTTTTTATATCGCCCAATATTGGATTGAAAAAATACTGGGGAACAACTCAAGGCGGTTTGAGTTTCTCGACGGTGCATCAGCTCAATTATCCGAGTTTGTATCTCAATATTATTGCTAGAGAAGGCGCAGGCGGTGTGCTGCCTGAAGATAGTGCAATTCCTCCTATAATTAGCCTAAGAAATGAATTTCTGCTTGGGCTTCAAGCGCAACAGCATTTTATTACCCTACGCCTCGGTATCGCTACGGCTTTTAACCTCGGCAATGCTGAAAAAAGCTTTCCAGACATTGATTTCCCCTTCCTATACAATCGCACACTTGCTTTTAATCATACCCCTAACTTTTATCTCGGCATCAATTACAATAAAGATTTTTTGCCTAAACTCAATGTAGAAGCAGATATTGCTGCCTTCCTAACAGATACCCAAAATAGCGATGTCGTTTTTGAAAGCCAATTGCTCCTATTCTGGAAAAAGTCTGATAAATTTGGGCTAAAAGCAGGTCTTGCAGCGGCACACGGGACTTATCCTTATGGTAAAATTTTCCAACTGTTGCCATTGGTAGATATGGTGTTTGGATTTGGTGGTAACGAACAGAAAAAGTAGGAAATTTGCTCAAAATTGCAATTCCAAAAACACATTCACCACACGCGGCAAACCCGTTTGCGACCACAATGAAACGCTTTCGGGAGTCGTGGTGAAATCTACAAAATAGCGATTGCGAAGAATGTTCACGCGATTGTAAACATTGCTAATAGAAGTACCAATACGCCCATCGAAGGGGCGCGTAGAAAAGCGATATTGGAAGCCCAAATCAAGGCTATGGTAAGAGGGAACTTGCGCCTCAAATATTTCATCGAAGGTAAGACTTGGGTC
>JAHDCQ010000537.1 GCA_020629845.1 Saprospiraceae bacterium
TTCATCTGTTTTTACAGAAAAATACTACTTTTTGAACAGTTATTGCTTATCCTAATTTTGTCAAAGAACGTTTTTACCGATTTAACGACGCAAAAGTCGTATTGCTATCGGTATAGTTACGGCGAGGCTTTTTAACGAAGTATGAAGGGAAAAGAACAAGTAAAATTGGTAGATTATTTTTTATCTGTTCCCTAAAGCTCTAATTTTACAACTTTTATAAATGCCCTTGCATTTAGTTGTTGAATCGAAAATGATAGGAAAATTACAAGCAATATATAAAGCCCGCATTGATGAATTTACGGATGCGGCACAAACCCTAAAACAAAAATATAACCGCTTCACTTTTGTGCGCGTAGCGATATTTTTGGTGGGAATCGCACTATTGATTTTAGCGTGGTCAAATAATTGGGTATTGGGTTTAGTAGGAACGCTGGCGTGGCTCTATGGATTTTATCGCTTCATTATGTGGCATCAGGGATTGAAGGCGCAAGAAGAACATTTAGAACAATTAGTAAGCATAAATGCAAATGAAGTACGCGTATTGGGACATGACTACCAAATGTTTGAGAATGGGGAGCGTTTTGTCAATCCTGCTCATGCCTACACGCTCGATTTGGATATTTTCGGGGCATATTCTTTATATCAATATTGCAATCGAACGACTACTGCGATAGGGCAAGCACGGCTCGCGGAATTTTTCCAACAAACTGCCGATTCAGCAACGATTCAGCAACGCCAAACTGCTATAAAAGAACTTCATGACAAATTGGATTGGCGGCAGCATTTACAAGCCCACGGCACACAGACCAAAGATGAAGTTGCCCACTTAAACGCACTAAAATTTTGGCTGGGTACGGAAAGTTTTATGCTCCATAATCGGCTGTTTCAGCTCTGTCTATACCTTGCGCCGCTTTGGGCATTAGCCGCTTTGGTATTGGGCATTTTGTATCTACCCTGGTGGTTGGCTATTTTACTTTTAATTCCCAACATCCTTTGCCTACAGCGTACTGCCGAACGCGTGAATACGGCACATTTGCAAACCTCAAAAGCAGAAGAAATTCTATCGCACTACAGCAAACTCATCGCGCATATCGAGGCAGAAGATTTTGAGAGCAGCTTATTGCAACAGCATAGTGCTTACTTCAAACAGTATGCTGCATCGAAGGAGTTGAAGCAGTTGTCTTACTACATTCATCAATTGAATGTGCGCTACAATATGTTTGCCTTCCTACTCAATATCGGAGGACTGTGGGATTTGCATTGGATATTACGCTTGGAGCGTTGGCGCGAACGCAATCGAGCATTACTGCCGCAATGGTTTGATAGCCTCGCAGAGTTTGAAAGCTTGAGTAGCTTTGCTAATTTTTACTATAACAATCCTGATTTTATCTTTCCTGAATTCCAAGCAGTTTCCCAGATTGAAGGCACAGCTTTGGGGCATCCATTGATTCATGCCTCTAAGCGCGTGACGAATGATTTTGAAAGTCCTACACAAGGACACATCAAACTCATCACAGGCTCCAATATGGCGGGTAAAAGTACTTTTTTGCGTACCGTTGGACTGAATTTGATGCTGGCTATGATAGGTGCGCCGGTGTGTGCGAAACGTCTGCGCTTGCCGCGCTTGCAAGTGTATACCAGTATGCGTACGCAAGACGCGCTGCACGAGAGTACTTCCTCTTTTTATGCAGAATTGAAGCGGCTGAAATTCATCATAGATGCGGTGGAGCAAGGCGAAAATATTTATTTTTTATTAGATGAAATTCTAAAAGGCACGAATTCCCGTGACCGACATACAGGCTCAAAAGCCTTGATTCAACAACTCATAAAAGCCAAAGGCGGCGGCATTATCGCTACGCATGATTTGGAACTTGGCGCACTCGAAGCACAATATGGCGGAGCTATCGAAAACCTTTGCATCGAAGTAGCGATAGATGGACAGGAATTGCATTTTGATTATAAACTAAAAAAAGGCGTAAGCCAAAGTTTCAATGCTACCCTCTTGATGCAGCAAATGGGTATTCGGATTGAGGAGCAGGTAAATACTCAATGAGTGAATTGTGAATGACTGAATGAGCGAATATAATTTAGAATTATTCACTCATTCAATATTCTTTTACTCACTCACTCATTGAGTACTTACAGGAGCAGTAACTAACTCACTAGCCAGAAGTGAGGCAGAGCCTTAAGATCATTCGATGGTTTGTGTCTGATATTTTCTAAAGCAGAAAACATTTCCCTCTGTAAATTTCTAGCTGACGGTTTGGGCTGAATTCATATTCAGCCCGTAAGGTGTTATCGAAACTCCGTTTCGACTGCCGCTTTTACTACAA
>JAHDCQ010000538.1 GCA_020629845.1 Saprospiraceae bacterium
AAAATAGCCTTACAAAATCCTACAAAAACAAAAGCAATATTGACAAACCAAGGCTGCTTAAAAAACGTTATCTTAGCTCAATAAAAATACGCGCAAGAAGATGAGCTTTCAATTGGAATCCCCTTTTCAACCAACTGGACATCAGCCACAAGCCATACAGCAACTGGTAGATGGGATTGAGCGTGGTGAACGCTCGCAGGTGCTACTAGGAGTAACGGGTTCAGGAAAAACCTTTACGATGGCCAATGTAATTGCCCAATTGAATCGCCCTACGCTCATCCTGACGCACAATAAGACCCTAACGGCGCAACTATATGGCGAGTTCCGCGAATTTTTCCCTGACAATGCCGTAGAATATTTCGTATCCTACTACGACTACTATCAGCCAGAAGCTTATATTTCTGTCACGGATACTTTTATTGAAAAAGACCTTTCTATCAATGAAGAAGTAGATAAATTGCGTTTGCGCGCTACCTCTTCGCTGCTATCTGGGCGACGCGATGTGATAATCGTGGCTTCGGTTTCTTGTATTTATGGTATGGGCAATCCAGAGGATTATGCCACAGGAATTATTCGGATTAAAAAGGGCGAAGTCATTACACGCAATACTTTTTTGTTAAAGTTGGTCGAAAGTCTCTATTCACGTACGGAGATTGACTTCAAACGAGCGACTTTTCGAGTACGCGGCGATACCGTAGATGTTAATTTGCCTTATCTGGATTACGGGTATCGGATTACTTTTTTTGGCGATGAAATAGAGGAGATAAAAATGCTCGAATGCGAGAGTGGCAAAACGATGGAATCGCTAGAAAATGCAGCTATTTTCCCCGCCAATCTCTACATCGCGCCACGTGAGCGCATACATGGCATCATCAATGATATACAAGATGAATTGCATGGACAAATTCAATATTTTGAAAATGACAAACGCTACTTAGAAGCGCAGCGCATCAAGGAACGTACCAACTTCGACATTGAAATGATGAAAGAATTGGGTTATTGCAATGGCGTGGAAAATTACTCTCGTTTCTTTGACGGTCGAAAGCCTGGTACACGTCCTTTCTGCCTGCTCGATTATTTTCCTGACGATTTCTTGATGCTTATTGATGAAAGTCATGTAACGATTCCGCAGCTACGCGGCATGTGGGGCGGCGACCGTGCGCGTAAGAATAATCTCGTGAGTTATGGCTTTCGCTTACCTTCAGCGATGGATAATCGTCCCTTGAGTTTTGTAGAGTTTGAGTCTTTAATCAATCAGGCTGTATTTGTGAGTGCTACGCCTAGCGATTATGAATTGGAGCAAACAGGTGGCGTATTTGTGGAGCAATTGATTCGCCCAACTGGGCTGCTTGATCCACCAATTGAGGTACGCCCAAGCCTCAATCAGATTGATGACTTGATGGATGAAATCAATGAACGGATTAGTCGGGATGAGCGTGTGTTAGTGACGACACTAACCAAGCGTATGGCAGAGGAACTCTCCAAATATCTCGCTAAAATGGGGATTAAAGTGCGCTACATTCACTCGGAAGTGGATACGATGGAACGTGTAGAAATTCTGCGCGATTTGCAGCTTGGGCAATTCGATGTATTAGTGGGGGTAAACTTGCTTCGAGAGGGCTTGGATTTACCGGAAGTTTCCCTCGTAGCCATCTTGGATGCAGACAAAGAGGGTTTTCTCCGAAACGACCGTTCTTTGACCCAAACCGCAGGGCGGGCAGCACGTAACTCCAATGGTTTGGTTATTTTTTATGCCGATAAAATCACGAAAAGTATGCAAATGACCATTGATGAAACCAATCGTCGTCGCGCTATCCAAATTGCGTATAATGAAGCGCATGATATTACACCAACTACCGTACGAAAGAGCAAAGAGGACATCATCAACAAGCAATCTATATTGGATATTCGAGGTGGTAAAACAGCTTATATTGAGCCTGAGACACCAAGTATTGCGGCTGATCCTATCGTGAGTTATATGACTCGCGACCAATTGGAGAGAACCATTGCAGAAACCGAACGCAAGATGAAAAAAGCCGCCAAGGAACTGGATTTTATCTCTGCTGCACGTTTTCGAGATGAAATGTTGGCACTTAAGGAGCGTTTGAAGAGTGCGATTTAGGGTTAGAGTTTAGGTGCTTTTTTGCCGATTCCCTTAACAGAAGATCGTTCTCTCACAAATTCCGTGGACGAAGAAAAAGAAAACACAAAAATGTCCAGAAAGTAGTGTTGTGATTTCTTTTTCTTCGGCTTCGTCACGGGATTTGCCAGAGAACCCACAAGATTATACAAGTAAAATTGGTTGTAGGGTGGTATCTTGTTTAAAATTATC
>JAHDCQ010000539.1 GCA_020629845.1 Saprospiraceae bacterium
ACTGCGTTCTAATTCAAAGCCTACATTTTCTATTTCGCTGGAGGTATTCCAATCTAATAATACATGCGTTTCTTGAACCGTAACGTCGAATTGTAACAATTCTACTGGAAGACTTGCACACACGCCCGCCTCCACTCTATTTCCACCGCTTGTGGACACACCAAAGTCGCCAATCGCAATACAGCTCGATTGCTCTGATTTATTATTTAGTTTGGATACGCTAAGCTCTAGGAAGCCAAATTCGCTACCCATTTTGAAACCAATAAAGCCATTTACGGGTACGGTCTCACTGGCGGAAAAAAATTCGCCCATGCCGTCATTGCTAGATAGAATGTAACTGGAAACGGGGCTTACAAATTCATTTGCGTCAGATACGCTTTCCCCATAACTCAAGTTGCTTAAGATAGGTTGTAGCGGTGAGTTCAGATAGTCATTTCCAATGAAAGAAATATTAGCATTCAATGCCTGCAACCGAACACCTTCCACATCTGCTTCCAAGCGAATATCGAACGTATTATCGCCATTCAAATCCACATATAAATCTTGGATGCACTCATTTACGGATGCCGATACCATTACATTATTGAATGTATTTGGTGTGCATTGTGCATTGGTAACAAATGGAAGCATGCCCATAGTAGCAAGTGCTATTAGGCTAATCAAGGTTTTGGAGTGTACTGTTTTTTTCGTTGTGGAAGCCGTACGAAACAATTTCGCTTGTCGCTGATACGCGCCGAGGCGATTTTTTACTATTGCATTTAACATCATGGCAAGTAAGCAATGTATGCTGACAGGAGACGAGCTTCTGTAGCATGGTTTACAAAAATGCAATTAGTAAAAATGGGAAATGGTCAATTTATTTCTGCACCATTCTTTAGGTATGAAATATCAGCAAATGTTATTGAAGGTGGGCCAAAGGTATGCATATCTTTGGAAACATGCCATAGGCAAAAGATATATTTAGAGATATTTTTGGCTGCGCCCTTTTCTATTAATGCTACCATACGATAATGCGTCAATGAAGTAATGCCATAATGAAGTAAAATACTGTAGCAGTATCACATTGACGCATTATCGTATAGTAACATTACCCAAAAATTTCGCGCTTCGATGCTTTCAACGTATTCATCATTAAAGAGGTAACGGTCATTGGCCCAACGCCCCCAGGCACTGGTGTAATATGACTTGCTTTCAGCAATACTGCTTCAAAATCCACGTCTCCTACGAGGCGATACCCTCGCTTTTTGCTGGCATCATCTACCCTATTGATCCCTACATCTATCACTACAGCTCCATCTTTTACCATGTCTGCCGTTACAAAATTGGCGCGCCCAATAGCTGCGATAATAATATCAGCACGGAGGGTTTCGGCTTTCAAATCTTTGGTACGCGAATGGGCAAGCGTGACCGTACAATTGCCCACCTTTGCCTTGCGCGATAGCAAAATACTCATCGGCGTACCCACTATATTGCTGCGTCCAATCACCACACAATGCTTACCAGAGGTTTCGATACCATAGCGTTCTAGCATTTGCAGAATGCCGTAAGGCGTAGCGGGCAAATAACTTGGCAAACCTTGTGCCATACGTCCGAAGTTCATCGGGTGGAAGCCGTCTACATCTTTGCGAGGGTCTATAGCAAGTGTGATTTTTTGTTCATCAATATGGTCCGGCAATGGTAGTTGTACGATGAAGCCATCAATATCTTCGTCCTTATTGAGGTCATCCACTATATCCAAGAGGGCATCTTCGCTTATGCTCGCGTCGTGTCGGATGAGGGTAGAGTTGAAGCCTACCTGCTCGCACGACCGAACCTTATTGCGTACATAGGATTCACTAGCGGCATTGTCCCCTATCAGCACCGCCGCTAGATGTGGAATCTTGCTACCTGCTGTTTTTATTTCTGCTACCTGCTCTGCTAATTCTACTTTAATGTCCTTAGCGAGTTGTTTGCCATCTATAATTATAGTCATATAATATTTAATACTAAAAATACAATGGTGTGTATAACAAATTGCACAATTGTTGAACTACGATTTATCTGCCAATTTCCCATTGGCGGATAAATTCTAAGCAAAATTTATCGGCTTAGGAATGAAGAATTAATTAAATGAGCAGTTAAGCGTAGAATTTTTGTTTTGTAATGAGGCAAAAAACACAGGCATAGCCTTAGCTACGGCGAGTATTTTTAACGAAATTACAAGGCAAAAAATCAAGCATAACTGTTTAGTTAATTAGTTTTTCATTCCTTATGGGAAAAAAGCCGATAAAAAGTGCAATTTGTTATACACACAATACAATGTCTTCGCCATTTGGATTGTTCTTTTTCCAA
>JAHDCQ010000540.1 GCA_020629845.1 Saprospiraceae bacterium
TGATTACTTAGCAATCCAAGTTCATCCAAATGTCGTAATTTTTGGAATGGAATCAAAATGCGGCTTTTAATAAGCGTTTCGTAGCTACTAACTTGCCTGCTGTACGAACTAGCACGAAGTATACGCCTTGCTCTAGTGATTCGGTATCTAGTTCTAAGCTTGCTTGCTGCACATCTTGTTGCGGTACTAGCTGTATGGTTTGCCCTAAAATATTGACTATTTCCACGCTTATAGCCTGCTTTGTAGCAAAATCTAAAGTAAGATACGTCTTATTGCTACTAGGGTTGGGCGCAAGCGATATTTTAGCGATATTTTCTATATTTTTAGTGGTACTCGGAAGGTGCGCGCCTAGTACCCCTTCGCGGCTATTGCTGCCTTTATAGGTTCCCCACCAAATACGACTAGACTCATATGGCACAGTAGTAGGGTAGGCATTGATATAGACTGAGTCGGTGGCTGCGCCAAAGTTTTGAGTATAGCTCAAGGCAAGGATGTCCATTTTTCCATCACCATCTACGTCACCGAGGCTCGCGCCATTCATAAATGTCCAACCACGCGGACGAATTTGGAACTCAAACATTTCTTCGCCATTCATTTCATAGGCATGCAAAAAGCTAGTACCTGTATCTTGATCGAACAGATTGCTGCCGAAGAGTAATTCTGCTTCGCCATCACCATCCAAATCGGCTATGCAAATAATGCCTTCCACTCCGCCCGCTTTTCGAATCGGAAAGCCATTTTGTAGTGTCCCAGATGCTGACCAGGCATAGAGCATTTCATCTTCGCTTGTGCCTGTTGGTTTGCCCATAAGGATGGTGTTTTTTTCATCGAACTGAAAAACACTGGGTGTGCTGAATGTCCAACTATTAGCAGGGATAGCTTGTGGCCAATTGGGAAGATAATTGCCTGCATAATCGCGCACGAAAAACTCTGGTTCATCGCCATGTGCTGCTCCCACAATTTCGAGCGTATTGTCTTCATCCAAGTCCACTAGTATGGGCGATTGATAACTGTGCTTTTTATTATTGAGCTGAATAGGCCAGCCCGCTTCGGGTGTGCCGTCCAAGTTGAATACATACTCAGATTGGGTAGAAAAAATCACGATTTCTTTTTCGTCATCATCGTCTATATCACCTACGGATGGGGTGACGGCGGGCGTAGCATCCAATTCGACGGGCCAGTTGGTATTCCAAAGTCCTCCTGTATGGTCAAAAATATGCAGTAAGCCTGTGGGAGGTGTGCGTTCGCCTATGATAATTTCTTGTTGTCCATCGCCATTCACATCAGCAATTGTTGGAGCATTTACGAGTAAGTTGCCACTAAAATTCCGTGGCCAGCCTGCTACATCGCCTCCATTATGGTCTACTAAATAGAGATGCCCTCCTCTAGGATTAACGCTCCAAGTAGCTAAAGCTATTTCCAAATCGCCGTCACCGTCCACATCGGCTACGCTAGGCGGGAAATTGGAGAGTCCTTCTACTGCCCGTTTCCAAAGAATACCAGTTGATGAAATTGCGTATAAGTCATCATCCACACCTGCTATAATTTCCTCCGCACCATCACCATCGAGGTCGGCAAGCGTAACATTTCTAAAATTCTTGAAACTTTGATTGGCTACATATGCTTTGGGAAAGCCTTCCAATTGCGGCATCGGGTTGTTTTTGCTTTGCGGCAATTCTAGCTCTATGGGACTGACGTGTATCGTGCCGTCTTCTTGGGCATGTGCTTGTAGATATTGTGCGGATAACTGAACTGTTCCAGAAAGGAATAGAAAAATAGCGAGTAGATATTTTATTTTCATTGCTGAATTTTATGTGAATGAAGTGCAATGAAAACGATAGGAGTGCTAGTGGCTAGTGTTGTACTAGTAGTTTTTTTGGTAAAAAAATGCTTGCTTATAGCGTCGGCCCTCTTGTTTTGGGTAATCTGGTTCGTGCTTTGGAGTTTTGTAGTGCTGCATGGCTATTTAGTGTAAAAGGGCTATTTGTCTGTTTGTTATAGATTGTATTGCTCATCGTTCAGTGCATTTTACTATATAGTGTCGAATGCATGCATGATGTCCCCTTTTTGAGTGTTTTTTTTTGCGCTCTTATATCGTTTTTTTCCTCTGTAAGTTTCTAATTGATGGTTTGGGCTGAATTTACATTCAGCGGGAAGTTGAGTCGGATTTTGGATAGGCGGTAGACTTGTCTCAAATTAGCCTCCATATTCCAATTTTTTAGTTAGATGTCTAGTCATACCCCTTAGTTTATGGTTTGTATTAAGTTACTTGTTACAATGGTTCGTGAAAGAATTAGGCTCTAATTTTACCTAGATTCAAGACCTTTGCT
>JAHDCQ010000541.1 GCA_020629845.1 Saprospiraceae bacterium
CGACTTGGAATACAATCCATGAAGGCTTGCCAGAGGAAAAAGGAAAAGTAGCCGTAGCCGTTTGCCCATCCAATTCGGACAAGGTCTATTGCTTGTTGGAAAGCGATACCAATAAAGAAAAAGGAGGGCTTTTTGTATCTATGAATGCAGGCAAAAGCTGGTCGAGAGTAAGTGGCGACCACCGCCTGATACAACGGGCTTGGTACTACACAGAAGTCTTCACAGACCCTGAAAATGAAAATATGGTCTATGTGTTGAGTGCGCCTGCCTTGCGCTCTATAGATGGTGGCAAAACATGGGAACGCATTACTGGCACTCACGGCGACTACCACGACCTTTGGATAAATCCCGATAATCCGAAAAATTTATGCATTGCGAATGATGGCGGTGCTGCCATTAGCTTCAATCGTGGTAAAAGCTGGTCGCGCCAAAGCAATATGCCCACCGCCCAGTTTTATCGCGTGACGGTGGATAACCTTTTCCCCTACAATATTTATGGCGGACAACAAGACAATACCTCTGTAAAGATTGCGAATCGAGCATTGGGTAGTTGGTATGGTATTACCGAGGCAAATTGGTCAGCTTCCGCAGGGGGCGAAAGTGCCTTTTTAGCCTTCGATCCTGATAATCCGCGCTATGTGCTAGGCGGCAGCTATTTAGGCACTATAGAAGCCCTCGATGTGGAATCTAGAGCAAGCACCAATATTATGGCTGCGCCTATTCAGTACCTCGGACGCGCTGCGAGTGACATGAAGTATCGCTACAATTGGAACGCACCTATTATATGGTCGCAGCACGAAGCTAACACATTCTACCATGCCGCGCAGCACTTGTTGAAGACCCAAGATATGGGTAAAACATGGACGGAAGTTTCCCCTGATTTGAGCAAAAATGAGAAAGACAAACAAATAAAAGGCGGCGGGCCATACACTATAGAAGCAGTAGGCGCGGAAAATTATGGCACGATTAGTTATGTAGCCGAATCACCGCATGAAGCAGGCGTAATTTGGATCACTACCGATGACGGACAAGTTCAACTCACCAAAGACAATGGCGATACTTGGCAAAATGTCACGCCCAAAACATTGAAAGAAAGCCTGGTGAATGCCATTGACATTTCCCCACATGACCCAGCAAAGGCTTATATCGCCGCGACGCGCTATAAATTCAATGACAAAACGCCTAGCCTCTGGAAAACGAAGGACTACGGCAAAACTTGGACGAATATTAGTGACGGCATTCCTTATGATGCATATACCCGCGTAGTGCGAGAAGATACGGAACGCAAAGGCATGCTAATAGCTGGCACAGAAACGGGCATTTACATCTCTTGGAATGATGGCGCAAACTGGCAAGCACTTCAATTGAACCTGCCTGCTACGCCCATCAACGACCTCATTATCGCGCATGATGATGTGATTGTGGCGACTTCGGGGCGGTCGTTTTGGGTATTGGATGATTTGGAATTATTGAGACAATACAATACTGAAACGAAAAGCACCCAAATCTTCCATCCTGCCGATGTGATATTGGCTAGTGGCAGCAGTCCATTGGACGGGAATAGTTCGGATGGTACGAATCCATTTTATGGTGTGAATCCTGCGAGTGGTGCGGTCATCTACTATCATCTACCTGAATTGGATAAAGAGGCAGTCGTGACCTTAGAAATAAAAGATGCAAGCGGCAATTTGGTACGTCGCATCACCTCTGAAAAAGATAAGCAGTACCAAGCGTATGACGGCGGGCCACCTGCAAAACCTACTCTGAGCAAGACGGAAGGCTTAAATCGCTTTGTTTGGGATTTGCGCTACCCTATCATGGATGGCGCACCGACGGCCTATATTGAGGGTAGCTATCGAGGGCATAAAGTGGCACCAGGCACGTATTCCATTAGCTTAAAGGCGGGTGAGCAAACGGCTACGACTAGCCTAGAAGTCAAGCCGAATCCCTTGTATGAAACTACGATGGAAGAATACCAAGCCTATCATGCTTTTATGCAATCGGCAGAAGCGTCTTTTAATGAAATGCACCAAATGGTCAATCAGCTATACCAAGCGAAAGGCCAAGTAGAAAGCTTGCTTTCTAAATTGTCCGATGATGAAAAACATACAAGCATTCATAAGGCAGGCAAAGCATTAGTCAAGAACCTGACGGCTTGGGATGAAGATATGATTCAGCGTTTATCCAAAGCTTATGATGATGTGGAGAATTACGAGAATAAGTTTACAGCCAATTATCTCTTTATGATTAATCATGCAGAAAGCGATATTCCAAAAGTCAATCAGCCTAACCGCGATAGAAAAGCAGAATTGGACGCAGAATGGGC
>JAHDCQ010000542.1 GCA_020629845.1 Saprospiraceae bacterium
AAGAAAAAGACCACAATGTGAAGTATGACTTGAAAAAATACTTCTTTTGATGAAAACTGAAAATGATATAATGGTGGCTTCAATGCCATGAATATTTAGTATAAAATACAATGTACGATGCTCTAAGATACTGTTTTATAAGTAGACTATTATACCAAATCGGCTAAACGACAAATTCATTGGGTTGAACGGCGGTGGGCTTCAAAAGTGTTTTTTGTAAATTTATTTTTCTTAGTATTTGAAAGGCTCTAAAAAAGTGCGTTCTTTGACAAACGTAAACTTTATTAAAACCTAGTTGTGTATCTAAATGTTGAATACAAACGAACGGAAACGATTATTCTATGACCATACTCGACAAAATAGTAGCCAACAAAAAACGTGTGAATGCCTATAGAAGGGACTCCATTCCTGTAGATATACTGGAACAAAGTCCGCTTTTCAATCGCCAAACGCTGTCTTTCAAAGCTGCTTTGCAAGATATGCAGTCGGCAGGCATCATTTCAGAATTTAAGCGACATTCGCCCTCGAAAGGAGACATCAATATCAATGCGGAAGTAAGCGAAGTGACTACTGGCTATGCCAAAGCAGGCGCATCGGCATTATCTGTTTTGACCGATTTACAATTTTTCAAAGGCAGTAATGATGACCTCACAGAAGCGCGTTCGCTCAATCAAATCCCAATTCTACGCAAGGATTTCATTGTGGATGAATACCAAATTATAGAAGCAAAAGCGATTGGGGCAGATGTCATTTTATTGATTGCCGAGTGCCTAGAGGCAGCTCAAGTTGCACAATTCGCTAAAACAGCCAAACAGCTTGGCTTAGAGGTATTGCTAGAAATACATTCGGAATCACAATTGCCAAAAATCACGCCCGATATAGACGTAGTGGGCGTAAATAATCGGAATTTAAAGGATTTCACGGTGAGCATTCAGACTTCCATTGATTTATTCCATGAAATACCTGACGAATGTGTCAAAATATCCGAAAGTGGTATTAGCGATCCCAATGTAATTGTGGAGCTGCGGCGCGTAGGATTTCAAGGTTTTTTGATAGGCGAACACTTTATGAAATCGGAAAACCCTGCGGAACAATGCGCGGAATTTATTGAGCGCGTGAAGTATTTAGAGGATTTATATCAAAATGCAATAGCGTAGTAATGTACAATTGACAATGTACAATTGACAATTATGGTCATCGTGTACGTTGTAAATTGTCAATTTTCAATTGTCAATTAAAAAAAGATGCAAATAAAGGTCTGTGGGTTAAGAGATAGTGATAATATACAAGCCCTCAAAAAGCTAGATATTAATTATATGGGCTTTATCTTTTATAAAGATTCGCCTAGGGATGCAAGCAAAGCGAAGGTATTGGCAGAATTATTATCAGATGAAAACTGGAATTCCGATATCAAGCGTGTAGGTATCTTTGTAGATGTAGAAATGGATGTCGTTTTTCATCATGTACATGATTATAGCCTTGATTTTGTCCAGCTACATGGCTCGGAAAGTCCCGAATATTGCCGCACTTTACTCGATCTTTGGAGTGCCACTTCCATGCGTAGTGCGAAGATAATTAAAGCCTTTTCCATCGGAGATGCCGCTGATTTTGAACAAGTGCAAGCCTACCAAACCTTTTGCAGTTTGTTTATTTTTGACACGAAAGGGAAAAATAAAGGCGGCAACGGTATTACTTTTGACTGGACATTGCTCGAAAATTATCACGGTATCATTCCATTTCTACTAAGTGGCGGTATAGATGAAGAGGCAGTAGCAGCAATTCGTAAACTGCCTTATCCGCAACTGGCAGGCGTGGATATTAATAGCCGTTTTGAAATCGCGCCAGGCTTGAAAGATGTAGAAAAAGTAGAACGTTTTGTCCAAGCTTTAAATCAAGATACTATTTAAAATACGCATACTAAAAATGACGAATACTCAATACGCAACAAAGAACTCCTACGCAGTAGATACACAAGGTTATTATGGAGAATTTGGAGGTGCATTCATCCCAGAAATGCTGCACCCAAATGTGGAAGAATTGCGTCGCAGTTATCTCGAACTGATGCGCGACCCAAGCTTTGAAAAAGAGTTTCGTTATTTACTCAAACATTATGTAGGTCGCCCTACGCCGCTCTATCTAGCAGAGCGACTTTCGGAGCATTACAACGCAAAAATCTACCTCAAGCGTGAAGACCTAAACCATACAGGCGCACATAAAATAAACAATACAATTGGGCAAATTCTGATTGCAAAACGCCTCGGTAAAAAGCGTATTATTGCCGAAACGGGTGCAGGACAGCACGGTGTAGCAACAGCAA
>JAHDCQ010000543.1 GCA_020629845.1 Saprospiraceae bacterium
TAAACAAACAAAATGACACAACTTAAAACAAGACTACTGTTGCTATTATCCTTATTCCCGTTTTGGCTATTAGCGCAACAAGAGCAACCTATACAGTGTGGTACGGACTACGCACACCAATTAAAAATGGAAACTGACCCTATCTATAAAGAGCAATATGAGCGTACGAATAAGACGGTTTATCAATTACTACAACAACAAAACGCCCGAAAAACGCAAACGCCCGAAAAAAACAACCCTTTAGCTGCTTGCGACTCTAATTTAGAGGATGAAGTATACACGCTCCCTATTGTGGTATTCATCATTCATCTAAGTAGCGAACCGAATCCAGGGGATGGCCCGTCTAACCCTACGGATGCACAAATTCTACAAGGACTACAAGATATGAATGATGCCTATAGAAATGTAGGGGCTTACGCTGCTCACGGACATGGGGCAAATGATGCTAGTAATCCAGATAGGGCATTATTGGAAAGCGTTGATGTAGGTATTGAATTTTGTCTAGCTCAAAGAGACCTCAATGGAAATCCTACCATAGGCATTTATAGAATACAAAGTGACACTTATGCTGATATAGACATATCATCGGAACTAGATCCAATGAAAACGTATGTGGAATCGCAGATAGGTACAGGGCTTTTTGACGCAGCAAACTATGCACACGTCTGGCTGCACAATGATATTTGTGGCACAAGCATCGGTTGTTCGGCTGCTGGTGTGGTGGTTGGCTCGGATGTTTTAAATCTTGCAGGACTTTGGGGGTCTAGTCAAAATAATTCCAAAACACATGTCCACGAGTTTGGACACTATCTTGGACTTGCTCATACCTGGCGAGATGGCTGTACGAATACCGATTGCTTATTGGATGGAGATTATGTATGTGACACACCTCCTGAAAATAGTACGGTAGGAACTAGCTGCAGCACAAACACGAATAGCTGCACGACCGATTTGAGTAGCGGTCCCTTTACCGTAGACCAAGATGATATGCACGAAAACTATATGGACTATTCCTTGAGTAGCTGTAAGAATACCTTTACGCAAGGGCAGAAAGATAGAATGCGCACCTATCTTATAAGTTCTAGAGCCTCTTTACTTACCTCCAAAGCTTGTATTGCTCCCAATATGTTGGAAGCAGGCATAACAGGTGTCACTTTTCCACCGAATGGCATTACGGTAAACATTGAGAATAATGGAAACACACTCATCTCTTCCATCGAATTCACTATTACGGTTGATGGTGGAACACCTAATGTGTTTGTAGAAACAGTAAGTATTCCTGCTGCTGCTACAGCGACTGTTACCATAAGTCCTTTCACTTTAGCAGAAAATGCCATGAATGTTCTAGTGGAAATCACACAACTGAATGGTGGTGCGGTGGATAGCTACCTCAACAATAATTACTACTGCCAGCCTGTACTTTGCCGCGATTTTATTACACCACCGCTCAATTGCATTCCAACTACTAGTGCAGCAGGATTAGACAATAATTTTATAGGCATCAGCCATGTAGCTTTCAATGATATTAATCAAAGTAGCGGCTATCCAGGGCAGGATAACCCAAGTACAGGTTATGTAGATTTCGCCTCGACTTGTAGTAGTGCCACTACCTGCTATGTAGGAGACACTTACCCAATTCAAGTGGACATTATTGGGAATACGAGTCCCATTCCTGTAGAAGTTTGGATTGATTATAATAATAATGGCAGCTTCGAAGATGCAACGGAACACGTACTTGTGGCGAATAATGTAACGGCAAGCAATCCAGCCATAGGCAATGTTACTATTCCAGCTTATGCGGTACGGAATACATACTTGCGAATGCGGGTATTTCTAGATTGGCCATTTGATAATGCCTGTTCCGACCCCGTTTTAGGGCAAGCAGAAGACTATGCAGTCATGATTAAGGCAAAGCCTTTATTGTTGAGTCCAAAAGTATTTTTGCAGGGCGCATTCAATGGCGTAGATATGAATGCCGTTTTACAAACGAATAGCATGATTCCACTAGCACATCCTTATGGCAGCATATATGCAGGAACAGAAAGCGTAAGCAGTATCCCGACGGATGTAGTAGATTGGGTCTTGGTAGAGTTGCGTTCTCCTAGCACCACCATAGTAGCACAACGCGCTGCTTTCTTGAAAAAAGATGGTACTGTGGTAGACACCGATGGAAGTTCTCCTGTAAGTTTTCAGGATGTACTGTCAGGTAATTATTATGTGGCAATTCGACATCGTAATCATCTAGGAATTATGACCAACACTGCCGTTTTAGTGGATTGATAGTTGATGATGCTATAGTTGATTAGGATAAG
>JAHDCQ010000123.1:0-12850 GCA_020629845.1 Saprospiraceae bacterium
CATTTCATCCTCTACACTGTCTCTGCAACACTTTGAGGTAAGAACAAAACAAATGGTTCTCAGACAAATCCCGTGACGAAGCCGAAGAAAAAGAAAGCACAACACTACTTTTCGGGCGTTTTTGTGCTTTCTTTTTCTTCGTCCACGGAATTTGTCTGAGAACGAAACAAATTTTCAGACTAGCAAATCATTCTTCGTTCTTTGAAGAAAAGAAAGATGGTATTATCTCGATATACGGACACCCAAATTGAAAGTCGAAGCTTGCCCATTATTCTCTAATAAAAAGGCATTCGTAAAGCCTGTGTATAGTGCTTCAAACTCCAAATTGGGAGTCACTTGATATTTTGCGCCCACGCCAGCTTGCGCGAAGAAGTCTAAATTCGGTACCCAATAAGGAGAAAATCCACCCAAGGCATAGAGGGTTGTTTTAGCATTTGGAAAATAACTCAAAATCACATTTACAGGCGTAGATAAGCGATTAAGGTCATTGTTGCCAATATCTTCCCATAGCAAATCAAGCTCGGTGAATAGGGAAAAGCTCGTACCTAAATCAAAATCATTGAAGAACTGCGTGTTCCATGTCGCGCCATCCCAATCAATATAAGGTTGGTCGCTTGTGCCTTCCAAATCGTTACCTACAGGCAGCCAAAGCGCACTTTGGACAGAAAAATTTTCGAGTGCTGGAATAGGTGCCCAACGTATCTTCGGCCCTACATTCGTGATGCCTGTTCTTCTGCTTGTTGCATTCTGGGTGAATACATTGAGTGGCGAAGTGAAGGCATCGGTATTGCTAACACGACGGTAGCGGAGATCGAAACCTGCATTGAAGCGACTATCTACACCATAAAGAAAACTCAAAGTGGTGGTAAAAAAATTAGCTCGATTGCTCAATTCCTCTGCTGGATTATTGCGTGTTTGCTGCGTATATAAATTATTGAAAATCTTCGTTTCGGTCGTCCCCTTCGGGATAGCTGCCGAAACCACATAGCGACTGCTATTATTTCCTGCGCTTGCAGCTATCGGACTATTGCCATTCAAACTCCAGTCATATTCATAATAGTCTACTTTGTAATCGGATGGAATAGCCGCTGTGCGAAATTCATTAATATACTCTAGTAAGGCTTTCTTATTGCCGCCAAAATCGGACGCATACCAATTAAAAATCTGGGATAAGGCTACGCTTTGCGATGCTGATTGGACACGAATAAATTGCGTATCATTAATCGCTGCGCGTGTTTGCTTTGTCAATTGCTGCTCTAAGTGTTCGGGTGTGTAGGCAAAATTTGCAATTGGAGGGCAACCCTTCGCTCCACATATAAGTGCGAAGTGAAACCTAGGATCGCCAAACTCCTTCAATAAATACTGCTTTTCGACGGTGTTTAAACTCACTTTTTTTCCACCCAGTGTGTGAGTGCGTCGGTCAAAAAAGTTAGGCGTTTCATTCACGGATGTCGTTACTCCAGATGCTAGTACGGCATCTATTACCAATAAGTTGTAGGCATTGATGAGATAGGCTTGCTGTGTATTGGCATCTAGGGTTTGGTGCGGCGTTTGCGCGATTATATCTACCAACTCTTTCAGACCGTCATCCTTTTTTATAGCTGCATAATCTACTGCACCTGCTTGAATGTGTTGCTGAAAAAAAGCATTTGCTTTTGTGAAAAATTGTGTATCTAAACTTTGCGTATTGGCTGTTATGCTCAAGAAAAGCATCGCCACAACCATCATCATTGAATATTTCATTGTTCTGAAAATTTGCTTTTGAAATAAGTAACAATTTGCTGTATTTCTGATAATGCAAAGTTCCGATACTAGTATGATGAAAGCGTCACGAATTCCTATTAAATATATGGCAAAAGTATCACAAAAAAATCCGAATGTCGCTTGTAAGACTAAATGGTGTGTATAACAAATTGCACAATCGTTGAATTTCGATTTATCCGCCAATTTCCCATTGGCGGATAAATTCCAAGCAAAATTTATCGGCTTATAGGAAAAAAGCCGATAAAAAAGTGCAATTTGTTATACACACTGACTAAATAGTGTGTCGGGCATAAAATTAAATAGCCTTTTGCCGATTCCCTAAAAACAAAAAAGGCTGCCCGAAAAGGACAGCCTTCCTAAAAATCTATTTTTTATCCTATTAGAATTTTCCGTTTTTGTTTTTGCGCTCTGCCTCAGGAAGAATAGTCTCCATCACATCCCAATGTTCTGCAATTTTGCCATTTTCCACACGGAACAAATCATAGTAAGAAGTAGGCTTACCTCCAAGTGCGCCTTCGCTCATGGCTAGTACAAAGTTGCCTTCGCCTAGTACTTTATGCACTTTGTGGTACTCCATCTTTATACCTTGTTCTGCCATTGCTTGAAGCGCAGCACCTAAACCTGAAAGTCCATCTGCTACCGCTGGATTGTGCTGGATGTAGTTATCACCATCAAAGTAATTACCTACTTTATCCATCTCGCCATTCATCAAGATGCTCTTGATGAATTCTTGCACCAATGCTTTATTAGCTGCTGTCTTATCCGTGTCCGTAATAGCTGTAGCACCATCTAATTGTGTGCGGCCACTAGGGTTTGGAGGCGCGATTTCTAGTAAATTATCCCAATGTTCCACGATTAAGCCATCCTCGAAACGGAATACATCGAAACCTACTTTTGGGCCAAAGAAATCGTACTCCGTATGTGTAAATACATAGTCGCCATCCTCGAATGCTCGTACTACATTCGCTTTGAATCCACCTGGAGGCGCGTGTTGCATTACCTCACCAAAACCCGCCAAACCATCGCCTACTGCTAGGTTATGCTGGATATATTTGTTTGGATTAATATAAGAAATCGGCGTTTGGTCGCCTGTGTTGAAACTGTTCAGTAGAGCTACTACTTTTTCTTTATTTGTTAAAGCCATGTTGGAAGATTTATTTTGTTGTGAATTTTTAGATGTAGAACAACTCCCTAGAATCATGAGAATTGCAAATCCAAAACTTAAATACCTCATTGCTATAAATTTTGTTTAAGAACGATGCAAAGGTGAGCTTAAACTTTTGTGAAGTAAATATAGAAATCAGCCAGAAGACTGTAAAAATGGGAAAGTAGTGGAAAAAACAGGGGGCTAATTCACTTAAAACCTATTCCCAACACCACATGAAATAGCCAATAATTGCTGCCAAATACATCGAGAGTGGGGTAAGTGGTAGCTGCTAATGAAAATTGATACTTTTGGGAAGTAGGAATATCCACGCCCACTTCTACTAATGGCACAATAGGAGTCTGAAAATAATTATTTTCCACTATATCCAGTTCGGCAGGCGTGTTACTTTTTACAGCATCCGTAAAAGCCGTAGGCACTTGCAAGGCTAGATCGGTATGGATGCCAACACCAATATAAGGACTTATAGAAGTAGTCAGCAAAGCGTAGCGTAATGTAGTATTACAATAGGCATAATAAGCATTTTCGGATAAGGTTTGTAGCTGAATGTCGTCCTTGTAAAGTCCTTTGGCATCGAAAGTACGTAATCCGCCACTTAGGTCTACTGACCAGTTTCTTTTTTTATTCAATGGCAAATTCGCAAAAAAAGCGAACCCATAAGTACGGAATCGGAGATGAGCAAATGTTTCGTCAGCATCAGGAAAGTAAGGTTCGGGCTGCACATTATCGAAACCATAACTGAGGCGAAGTCCGAGCATTGATTCGCTTTGGGCTATGCCAGTAGTTAGGAAGAATAGGCTAATAATGCTTGTGCTAAAAAGGTGGCGCATAGTACTTTCATTGGGTGAATGAATTACTAGACTTTGGACAAAAGTGTCTAAAGTCTAGTTACTATTGAAACGCAGTATTTTAATTTTTAGCTTACAAACTCACCACCCGAACGCCATCGCCCGCTTGCACTTTATATACTTCTGCTTTTAAGCCTGTTTCCAACTGATAGGCGGCTGTGATTTTGCCCAAGGTACGCGTAGCTCTTGCTTTTTCAATAATATTAATAGTACAACCACCAAAGCCACCACCCATCATCCGACAGCCCAATATTTCTGGATTAGAACGTGCCAAATCGACCAGTAAATCTATTTCTGGCACGGTGATTTGATACTCCTCGCGCATGCCTTTATGTGAGGCTAATAGGAGTTTACCAAGTGTTTCTAAATCGCCTTCTTGTAGTGCTTTACTTGCGGATAGCACCCGTTCATTTTCGTGCAGCACGTAGCGGGCGCGTTTGTAGTCGCGCATTACAATATCATCTGCCAAGCCTTCTAGCATATCCATAGATACATCGCGGAGACTTTGAATGTTAGTATCCAAGGCTTGAGCAGCCGCTACCACCCGTTCGCAGCTTGCACGGCGTTCATTGTAACCAGAGTCGGCAGCGAGTTCGTGCTTCACATTGGAGTTGATGATATAGAGTTCATATTCGCCTAGTTGGAGTGGGATAGTTTGCGTTTCCAGATTTTTACAATCGAGCAAAATGGCACTATCTTTTACCCCAAAAAGTGAAGCGTATTGATCCATGAGTCCACAATTCAGCCCTATACGATGCTCTGTAGCTTGCCCGATATGCGCGATTTCTTTGCGACTAATAGCTAAATCAAAAAGCTCCTTTAGGCCATATAAAAAACCACAACATAAAGCTGCCGAAGAAGAAAGGCCTGCCCCTACTGGAATATCACCACTCAACACACCTGATACGCCTTCGATGTGATGCCCACGCGCCTGTAGTTCTTGAGCGGCAGCCAGTAAGTATTTTGCCCAAGAAGACATGTTTTCTACCGCATCATTCAGGTCAAAATCAATACGCTGGTCGAACTGCGGGGAGTAGAACTCAAAGCGGGTTGGACTATCGTTTTTACCCAAGGCAAAATAGATGTGCTTATCAATAGCCGCAGGCATTACCCAGCCATCATTATAGTCGGTATGCTCGCCAATGATATTGATGCGCCCAGGAGCTTGTACCAGCACTGTAGGTGGCTGAAAAAGTTGCGTATAGCGTTGCGCGATTTGTTGTAGTAGCATTAGATAATATCCTCTAGTTCATTCAATTTAAAAAAGCACTTGGCACAAGCTTTTGCATCAGCAAGCGCATCGTAGGAGTTTTCAAATTTTTTCAAGAAAAGTTTGAAATGCAATTCTTGCATCGTTGGCCATTTATAGCGACCATCTTTGCCAGGGATTTTACAGAACCAAGTCCCTTCCTGCATCAAGCAATAGCGTTCGGAATTGAAGAGATGATGATTCACACTTTTGCGAATAAATTCTGCGCCCACTACCTTTTCATCAAGGTTCATATTATGTGCTAAAATATAGTCAGCGGCATTGATTGCCTTTGAAAACTTTTGTAGCACCTCTTTCAGATCTGCTCCTTCTTCCAGCGCACGCTCCGTAGAAATTCGATGTACTCGCTCCGACTCATAGGGAATTTCATAGCCCTCTGGCTTGATGATGTAGCTTTGCTCATCAGTAAGTTCCTGTTGTTCATTGTAGGCTACCCAGCCTATTTGTACCATACGCGGCCAGTTGAAGGTGTCACTCACAGGTCGCTTCCAACTACGCGGCAAACCCGTTGTTTCTACATCAAAAAAGAGATACATATGCTGTCCTTTTTAACATTTAGAATCAAATACAGCGCAAAGTAAGGAAAAGCTTAGATGTGTATGGCAAATTGTACAAAAGTTTGATACATAGCTATTGGTATCGGGACTCACATCTCTACATCTGTCCATTTACGTACTTATGATTTTAACATTAAGACGGCATATAGTTTACATAAGGGCTTTCCTGTAAAAATTGATTCAGTCTATTTTCAATGTTTTTGTTGAAAATGATGATATTGTTGAGACTGTTGAGCATAAAAATTAAAAATCAACAATTTCAACGCTTTCAACATCTTCAACAAGCATTTCCTGTTTTACAGGAAAGCTCTTTAGTTTACATTTATTTGTGTGTCATTACTTATTTATTCTGGCACTACGGTGAAAAGTGTGGGTCATTCTTTTTTGTCCCAATGGAACGCGTTCCATTGGAGGGAATACGTATAAAACAGAAAATGTACGCTGAATTGATTGAATCAAGTTGAGCGTACCCACACTTTTCACCGTAGTGCCTTTATTCTTGTACATTACCTAATACTTTAATTTTGAATTCGTAAAAAGTAAAACTAGCGACCTAAAAAGGACTTGTGACAATCATCTATTTCATTACCTTTGCGCATGGAAACAATAAAAAGCACACCGACTAAGTTTCTAGGCGAAGCACTAACCTTCGATGATGTGTTGCTCGTGCCTAGCTATTCTGAAGTTTTACCACGTGAAGTAGACACTTCTTCTCAACTCACACGAAAAATAAGGCTGAATGTTCCTATCGTCTCGGCAGCAATGGATACCGTGACTGAAAAGCGTTTGGCCATTGCCATAGCGCGACAAGGTGGGATTGGGATTATTCATAAGAATATGACGATTCAGCAGCAAGCCGAACAAGTGCGAAGCGTGAAGCGTTCGGAAAGTGGTATGATTATTGACCCAGTGACACTGCCGCGTTCTGCTAAAGTCGGTGACGCGCTCAACCTCATGAAACAATACAGCATCGGTGGTATCCCGATTGTAGATGATAAAAATCAACTTATTGGCATTCTCACCAATCGCGATTTGCGTTTTGAAGCCAATTTGAATCGTCCTATTACGGACTTGATGACTTCGGAGAACCTCATCACAGCACCTATTGGTACAAATTTAGAGAAGGCAAAAGAGACTTTGCAACAGCATAAAATTGAAAAACTGCCTGTAGTAGATGAGCATGGCAAACTTGCTGGACTTATCACCTATAAGGACATTATGAAAGTGCAAGATTATCCAAATTCTTGTAAAGATTTGTTCGGTCGCTTGGTAGTAGGAGCAGCAGTAGGTGTGACTTCTGACATGCTAGAACGCATTGAAGCCCTAAAGCAAGTGGATGTAGATGTCATCACTATTGATACAGCGCATGGGCACTCCAAAGGGGTACTGGATGCGGTGCGCGAAGCCAAACGTAACTTTCCAGCACTTCAAATTATGGCAGGTAATGTAGCCACAGGTGCAGGCGCGAAAGCTCTAGTAGATGCTGGTGTAGATGCCGTAAAAGTAGGGGTCGGGCCAGGTAGTATTTGCACTACGCGGATTGTAGCAGGAGTAGGATTGCCACAGCTTACGGCTATTTATGATGCAGCAGAGGCTATTCGAGGAAGTGGGGTTCCAATTGTGGGGGATGGTGGAATTCGCTATACGGGAGATATTGCTAAAGCTATTGCCGCAGGCGCGAATACGATTATGGCAGGAGGCTTATTTGCAGGCGTAGAAGAAGCCCCAGGCGAAACTATTATTTTTGAAGGACGTAAATTTAAAGTCTATAGAGGCATGGGCTCATTAGGCGCGATGCGACAAGGCTCTAAAGATCGTTATTTTCAAGATGTAGAAGATGACATCAAAAAGCTCGTACCCGAAGGCATTGAAGGGCGCGTTTCCTATAAAGGTACACTGGCGGAGGCGATGGTACAATATATCGGAGGCTTGCGGGCGAGTATGGGCTACTGTGGTGCGCCCACGATCGAAAAACTGCAAGGAGCACAGTTCGTGAAAATGACAGCGGCAGGCATCCATGAAAGCCACCCGCATGATATTACAGTAACAAAAGAAGCACCAAATTATTCTACGAAGCGATAAAATCAATGTCTTCGCCAAATTGAAAATGGAGAATTGAAAATTAATGAGGTTTTTATAAAATGTCTATTTATTAATTCTCCATTTTCAATTTTCAATTTGACAAACATCTTATTAAGATATATGCTAGCATCCATCCTTCGGCGGTTGATGTGGTTTGTGCCACTTTTTTTCCTGATTTCTTGCATTGCTTTTGGATTAAGTAAGCTTGCACCAGGCGATGCAGTGGAGCGTATCAACCAAGGAGGCTTTGGCATTGGCGATCCTACTATTTCTCCAGCAGCAGCAGCACTTGCTTATCAGCAGACAGCGCAACGCTTGCAGTTGGATAAACCTGCCTTCTATTTTTCCATCACTACAGCATCGCAGTCCGATACGTTATACCGCATTCTGAGAAAAGACAGGCGCGCCAACCTTCATAAATTAAGCGCGCAATACGGCAATTGGAAACAGGTACAAGCCTATTATCATGCTTTACAATCTGCCGAAGAGGACGCATATACCTTAGCTGATAGCCTAAAAACGAAGCGCAATCGCTACCTTAGTATCTTATCAGAGCTTTATGTAGAGCATGAAAATGCGCGAATAGACAATCGAATCCATCGTCTGCAAGAAGGCGGTATATTGGGCAGCGCATCACAGACTATTCAGGAAAATTATCAGCAACTAAAAGCCACTCAACGTCCTTACAAGCAATATATCCCTGCCTTTCATTGGCATGGTTTCGATAATCAATATCATCGCTGGATTCGTGATTTTTTGCAGGGTGATTTTGGCATATCGTTATATGATTTTAAACCCGTCTCACACAAAATTAAATCTGCCTTATTTTGGACTTTAATCATCAATAGCATTGCTATTCTAATCGCCTATCTATTAGCGGTATATCTTGGGGTGTTATCTGCTCGAAAAAAAGGCTCTAAGCTCGATAAAGGGATTAATATCAGTCTATTTCTGCTGTATTCCTTGCCTAGTTTTTGGGTAGCAACCTTGTTAGTGGTATTTTTTACTACGCCCGAATATGGAGCTTGGACGGATATTTTTCCATCCACAGGTTTAGGTAGCTTGCCCAAAGATGCCCCTTTCTGGAGTCGTTTTTTGGAAACGGCATCGCATCTGATACTTCCCATTTTTTGTGTCACCTATGCTTCTTTGGCATTCATTGCGCGCCAAACTCGCAACGGCATGTTGGAGGTATTCCCACAATTGTACATTCGCACCGCTCGTGCAAAAGGACTCCCTGAACGTAAAGTAATCTGGAAGCATGCATTTCGTAATGCCCTCTTTCCATTGATTACTATTTTTGCTGCGGTATTGCCTGCTTCTATTGCGGGTTCTGTTATCGTAGAGCAGATTTTCAACATCCCTGGTATGGGGCGGCTGATGCTAGATTCTATTCTCAATCAAGATTGGACGGTGGTGTATGCTATATTGCTGCTTGGTGCGGTACTTACGATGCTGGGTATCCTAATTGCCGATTTATTATATGCTTGGGCTGACCCACGAGTACGTTTGAAGTAGCGTTTTTGGAATTTTAAAAAGTCCTATTAAAGTATAAGCTCAAGTACCAAGTTGATACTTGAGCTTAATACTTATTGTTGATACCTAAGTGTTTGTAACAAATGATTAATTAACGTACACTTAATTATCTACCTCTTAGCTGCTAAATCAGATTCTTCAAATTCTTTCCCATTCCAAAGTCCTAGCCATTCGCACGACTTTCCTACACGCTTATAGGAAGAATACCAACGCAAGGCATCGTCTTTATCTTCTCTATGTATCGTGATAGTCGTATTGCCAGAATACACATTGAAATAGTACTTTCCTACACCCATTGCAAACTTCTTTCTCATAATGAAAGGTAGATTTTTTTTATCATAGACGACTTCGTATGAGTTCTACATCAATTGACCTTTTAGATTTTCCATTTTTATCAAAATCAGAATGGCTTGTACAGCTTATGATTTTGATAAAAATGGAAAATGGTCAATTTAATATTTCACATTTCCTTAGACTTTCTTTTAGTTAATCCGCGATAACTATTGGGAAAAGCTAAAGTTGAGCTTAACAGAAATGTATTTACTCAAATGTCATAGACATATACAGCGTCTAATTTTTAAACAAATAAATTAAACTTCAACTATCAAAATTGATAGTCATATTATATATAATTCTCGCCAAATATGCAATATTTAGAAAGAAGAATAATTTTTACTTGAAAAACATAGTGTCTGTGCGCGCTTGTAGGGAAAATGCTTTAAGCTGGTATATAGTGGTGTAAGCGAATTAGGTATATGAATAAGCAACGACATTACTAGTGATTTAGTTTACATTTTTTGATTTTTTATAGGATAATCAGTTAAAATAATGAAATTTTCCTAAAAAAAGAATACTTTTGGGCGAGATAATATGTTATTTATTTACTATGTATTATAAATAGCATAGAGGAATGACAGATTCAACCCTTCATCAAAGTACACTCATATTTTATTACAACAAGTTTAATTTCTGTTACCGTTTATTCAATCAGCTTACCTTCATCAATTCTATCTTCAATATATAAAAATCTTATCTACTTCAGGCATATTTTAGTGTTGCTTTGCTAAAGCAGAAGCAATATTCAATTCATTAGTCTACACTGCTGTAATTGTCCTATCACTTCATTTTTGAATTATCAAAAATCAAGGAAACATGAGGTTCTTTTTACTTCTTGCAGCAATGCTAGGCATGCAAGCTATTATTGCACAAACCACCCTGAAAATTACCAATATGTTCGCGCCTGAAGCAGCGACCATAGGAGACACACCACGCGTACATTTTAGCATAGAAACTACACAAGATTTTGATGTAGTAAAAGCAGAACTTGTTCTCGCAAGTGTGTATGATGATTACAATACTACCCTCGCCCTCTACGATTTGCCGACCATGAGTGCAGGCACCTACGATTTTCATCGAGATTTCGCGCTTCCTACTGCTTTACAAACAGGGGTATATGAACTCGTTCTACACATTGACTTATCAGGAGTGGAAGGAGAATCAGAGCCGTATGCTCAGGCAAAACGCCCGATGGAATTGCAGTCGCCCCTAGAGATACGTGCCGTAAGCTGTCCAGGTACTTTTCCAAAACCCAATGCTAGTATTCCTTACGAGGTGACGATTCGCAATGCGAGTGAGCATCTCATTAGCGCGCAACAACTCGGTCTATTTCAGGTACATGATGCCCAAGAGGAGGACTATCAAGACCCTAGCTATGGCTATGCTAGTGTGCCTGAACTTGCTCCAAATGAAGAAGTAACGCTAACCATTGAGGGCTTTTTTCCAGAAAGTTGGTCATTACCAGAGACAAATACCCCAGGTTCTAGTTGGGGCGAGTTCTATTTATCTTTTCGGGAAAAAGGTTTCGTCAAGAGTTTTCCAGTAGATATTTATTGCCAGACCTTCCAAAGCGACATCACCATTGACATAAGTGCCACCGAAACCACCTATGATGAAGATTTTGTGATTGACTATACCGTCACCGTCACCAATAATGGTCCTGAAACCGCACATAATATTACAGCCGACTATGCTAAAACAGGCAACCCTTATGGCTATTTAGGCGATATAGGTCGTCCTTCAACGGGGCGTTTGTATTATGTAGGCGAATCGCCTTATACACAGCGTTGGTATATTCCTACCTTAGCATCAGGCGAAAGCGCGAGCTTGCAAGTAGAGTTCAGAATTTTACACGATAATGGTGCAATTTACCCCTTCGATGGTTCGCCTTTTCAGGTAGATGTGGCTGTAAATAGCGGGCATCTGCTCGATAATAATGTAGATAATAACAGAGCCAGTTTAGCTTTTCATTCGGCAGATTCAGATGGAGACAATGGCAGCAGGGCAATAGACTTAGAACTAGAATTGACGACTGATAGTCCATCCATAGAGCAGTTTGGTTCAGGACGTTTTTTCCTAAAAGTAAGCAATACAGGCGAAGCCTCAGCTACGAATGTAGGCGTAGATTTTCCATTTCATACGCGCGGAGTAGTGCAGCGTGGCGGATCAGACATTTTGGTAGAAAAAGGTGATTTCAATCCCGCTACGGGCATGTGGCGCAATATCAATCTAGCTCCAGGTGAAAGTGCGAGTTTGATTATAGAGTTATATAGCCTCAATATAGGCGAATGGATGCTCTTTGCGGAAGTAGTGCGTGCCAATGAAACCGACTCCGATTCCACCCCGAATAATTTTATGTGCTGTACCAGCTCAGAAGATGATGAAGTGATTTTACACGTTAATCACGACGCGCTACCTGATTTAAAGCTCAATAATGTTGTCATTCCTACTGGTATTACCGCAGGGCAAAGCGCGGATTTCTCCTTTGCACTTACGAATGAGGGCGATGCAGCCGCTAGTGAGGAATTTTCCACTATGTTTTTCTTATCGCAAGATCACCGCTTGAATAGTGGTGATATGCGCCTAGCGCGGGTAACTGCCGATAATGTAAGCGCAGGGGAGCGTGTACCGATGCACGTCAGTTTGGATTTGCCCGAGGGTATTAGTGGTACTTATTATATTTTGATAATTGTAGATGCTTATGATGAGCATGAAGAATCGGATGAGAAAAATAATACGATGCACTTTCTAATTGAAATTGGTGCAAATACAGGGGATGATAGTACGGGCGATGATAATGATGACGACTCCACAGGCGACGACACATCGGATGATGATAGCACAGGGGACGATACAGGCGATGATAGCACGGGCGATGATAATGATGACGACTCCACAGGCGACGACACATCGGATGATGATAGCACAGGGGACGATACAGGGGATGATAGCACGGGGGATGATAACGATGATGACACCACAGGCGACGACACATCGGATGATGATAGCACAGGAGACGATACGGGGGATGATAGTACGGGCGATGATAACGATGACGACTCCACAGGAGATGACACATCGGATGATGATAGTACGGGCGATGATACATCTGATGATAGTGCGGGGGACGATAACGATGATGACACTTCGGATGATGACTCCACGGACGAATCAGCTATGATAGACCTAGAGTTAAATCTTACATCCGATAATCCAGATATTCGCCAGTTTGAACGTGGAAAATTTACTTTAATACTCGAAAATAAAGGGACACACGATGCGACTAATGTAG
>JAHDCQ010000123.1:12950-14580 GCA_020629845.1 Saprospiraceae bacterium
GGAAAATTTACTTTAATACTCGAAAATAAAGGGACACACGATGCGACTAATGTAGTGGTGTATTTGCCTTTATTAGGAAGAGCAACCATTGTAAGTGGCACAGATGTGTCGGTGTCGCAAGGACAATTGTCAGACCCCTCTACTTGGCGACTTGACCTAGCAGCAGGCGCGCGCGCGACTTATGAAGTGCATCTAAACAACCTCATGTATCGTTTGGAATTGTTTGCACAAGTCATTCATGCCAGCGAAGACGATATGGACTCCACGCCCGACAATGGCTATTGCTGCACCGCTACGGAAGATGACGAAGCAGCCTTCCCCGACAATTCTGATACTAATGACGACGATGGTGCTGACGATACGAATGGCGATGATACTACTGAAGAAGATAGTCCTGACGACAATGCTGATGATGCTGATGACACCGAAGAAGAAGACCAAACCGACGACGGAGATAGCGACGCTATTGCGGACATTACGCTTAGTGCGATTCAGTTTCCTGATTATATTCCATTGGTAGAGCAAATACGCTTCGATTTAGTAGTCGAAAACTTAGGACAAGATACGGCACGCGGGGAATTCGTGATAGGTTTTTACCTCTCCGAAGATGCGAGCCTCAGCGATGAAGACATCTACATTGGGCATATTCTCACAGGCGATTTAGCCGTAGGGCAACACCCTGCGACGGCACTCATCAGCATAGCAGGTGGTACGCCGCTTGGCACGTATCACCTCATCGCGGCAGCGGATGTGGATGAACAATTGGCAGAAACTAATGAGTCGAATAATATCTTTTCGCATCAAGTAGAAATACAGCGACAAAATGGCGTAGATTTGGAACTCAACCTGCTTGCTGCCAATCCTACATTTCCTATCTATACCAATAATGAAGTGACCCTTACTCTTACTAATACAGGCAATGAAGCTGCTTCGGGAGTACAAGTATCCTTTCCAATATTTGCTGCTCAAGTGGTGCTAGTAGGCGGCACACAGCCCGATGCTTCGCAAGGTACATTTAATGGCTATACGGGAATATGGGATGTGCAAGATATGGCAGCAGGTGCAAGTGCTACGCTGCGTTTGCAATTGTATTCACTTATGGAAGGCTTCGTACCCTATGCCCAAGTGAGTGCTTGTGAGCAGGAGGATATAGATTCTGTGCCAAATAATGGCGTATGCTGTACCGCAAATGAAGACGATGAAGCTACCGTAGTAGGCAGCGAAGGACTTTTGCCAAATCCTATCGCACAAATTCGCACTTCCGTACAGCTCGCTCCGAATCCCGCCTCCAATAAGCTATGGATACAAGGCGTATATGAGGAAACAACGACTTATCGTATCTATGACAGTTATGGTAAACTCGCACAAAGCGGTTACTTGTATGATGCTACTATCCAAATCGCGGATTTAGCTAGTGGTATTTATTACATTCAACTTACGTCCCCGCAAAACACCACACAACTCTTACGCTTTATGAAAGCGCACTAAGATTCAATAGGTAACGGTCATTTCCAAGATGACTGTTACCTGCTTTCTATCCCTGAAACTAAAAACTTCAAAAAAATCTACTCTTTTTGTGTCACACTCTTCACTTCTTGGCCTTCTATAAGTGCCACGTAGTGTTTATTTC
>JAHDCQ010000544.1 GCA_020629845.1 Saprospiraceae bacterium
AATGGAAAATTTACAAATCCTAGACGGATATAGAGACGAAGCGGGAAAATTTACACAATTTCCAGGGAAGCGACAGAAGAAAAAACAAGCGGTGATGCTCGAATTTCTAGCGATGCAATTTGAAGTCGGGAAAAAATATTCTGAAAAAGAAGTAAACGAAATTCTTAATCAGCATCATAGCTTCAATGATCCTGCAACGCTACGCCGATTGATGTTCGGAAATGGGTTACTAAACCGCACACTAGACGGTCGAAGTTATTGGAAAGAAACAGCAAAAAACTAATATGGAAGAAACTAAGCCAACACAAAGTAGCTGCCAGATTTCACGCTGGCAATTATTAAAAGCAAAGGTGCAAAACCTAGCACCTGAAGCATTTAAGGCGCGTATCAATCAGCCGAAAGCGGTGCTAATTGATGTACGAACGCCTAGCGAATTTGAGGCTTCGCATCTATCTGGTGCAATTAATATCAGCTATTTCGCGGAGGATTTTTGGGAACGTATAGAAGCACTAAACAAAGATGATGTGCATCTCATATGTTGCCGTTCAGGGCGACGTAGTGTGCGCGTATGTACGCTTATGCGAAACGGCGGCTTTGATACAGCAAATCTATTTAACCTAGATGGTGGCTTACTGGCTTGGCAACAAGCTTTTGGAGAAAATTCAATCAGATAATGGTAATTAATTATAGGTATTAAGTATTAGGTCTGTCTACCGACAGCTACTGCGTACACATAAGTTGTGACATCATTAAAATAATCCCGAAGGGATGAAATTATTATAGAAAATTCAACATAAATTTATTTAAGCCCTGAAGGGGCGGCACTTTTTAGCCAAAAAATGTCGCTCCTTCAGAGCTTTTCATTCAAAGCTACACAAATTACTATAATAATTTCGTCCTTCCAGGACTAAAAATAACCAATTTTCATGTCACAACTTATGTGTACGCAGTAGCTGCCGACAGTCCTAATACCACAACTAAAACAATGGCACAGAAACTTCTACTCTCATTAGTAATTTTAGTTTTTATTAGTGGACAAACTTATGCGCAAGAAGAAAACAGTCTATTCCTAAAACGTTTGGAAGACTATAAAATTCAGCCGATTCTTTCCGCGCAGCTATGGGCAAGCTACACTACGGCCGCAGAGCTTTGGGATGCTGAAAAAGGCATTTATGAAGATGCTGACGACCGCATTAACTTTCAAGTGCGTCGTATTCGGATGGGTTTCAAAGCACAGCCTTATGAAAATTTCAATATCAAGGTAGTCGGGGCATATGACCTTATTGGGCGCGACATTTTAGCTGGTCCAACGGGTGGACAAAATAACGGCAACTTCCCTGCTTTCGGACTTTGGGAAGCCTTTTTCCAGTGGCGATTGCAGAAAAATAGCGAAGCATTCTATTTGGTTGGCGGCTATTTTACGCCACAGTTTAGCCGCGAAAGTTTTACGTCTGCCTTTCAGGTCACTTCGCTCGGAAAAGCCTGGTCGCAGAACTATATCCGTCGTCATTTAGTAGGGCGTGGTCCAGGGCGAACACTTGGCATGAATCTTGGTGGACTTTGGATAAATGATAAAGAAAATCTGAGTTTCAAATATAACCTCGGCTTGCACAACCCTGCTTTCTTCGATGCCAATGGCAACTCTATCGGGCAAGAAGCCTCCCCACTTGCCATTGCCCGCCTAGCGATTTCGATAGGTGATCCTGAACAGAAAAAATATGGCTTAGGTGGCAGAATCAACTACCTCGGTAAGCGTAGAGGCTTCACGATAGGCGCAAATGTGGCGCAGCAAGGCGAAACGGATTTCTTCCAATCGAATGCCGCTTTGGGTGTGGATGTTCTATTCAATTGGGATAATTTCAATCTAGATGCGGAGCGCGTTTTCCTTTGGCGGGAAGGCGTAGATTTTACCTATCGCTCCGAGACTTTACATGCTAGAGCGAGCTACAATTTGATTGTAGATGATAAATATATCCTTGAGCCGAGCTTTATGGTACGTATGTTTACGGGCGCGACAGATGCTACGGAACAAGGACAAGCACTTAGTGTGAGTTCTTCTTCAGGAATGGATACGGCTTATAAAGCAAGTTTGAATTTATATATTACGGAACTAAAAACAAAAGTATCGCTTGGCTATACTCTACGCGAAGGTGAGGTCGGTGATGTGGGTGCAGGGTTGAATGTGAATCAATTGTACTTTGCTTCGCAAGGTGAGGCTATTCGTAGGGGTAATTGGTTGGGGCTTGGTTTGATTGTGGCTTTGTAGGCAAGTATTCTCGAAACTTTGTTTTGTTCCACTAAAGTCGAAA
>JAHDCQ010000545.1 GCA_020629845.1 Saprospiraceae bacterium
CTTTTTCCACTAAAAGTAATTAAGGTCAAATCAATATCCGTGCGTAACATCAGTTTCTAATTCTTTTCTGTTATATGTTTTGCTTTGTTTTTGGTTAACTTCCAATAACTGCTGCTCATCCAGTTGATACTTAAACAGCTACAATAGCTCTATTTGAAGATTCGTAAATGCACCTGCTTTTTGCTGCCATGTTCTACTGTTTTACTACAAAAAGATGAATTTTTAGCCATTAGAAAACTTGTAGAGACACGATGCTCGTGTCTAATACCAATCCATGTTCGAAAGTTGTATTAAACTGGATAGTGATTTTTTTCTTAGACAAGGCATTTTTCTTAGACATCCTTTTGGCTGGCTATTAAAAATAACGAAGTCTAAGGAAAAAAGCACTCCAGAATAATGCAACTTTTGGATATGGATTGGTATTAGACACAAGCATCACGTCTCTACAAGTATGGGCTTATTCCACCGCCTTATCAAACATCGCCTTTCCACCCACCACAGGCAAAGAAAGCGTCGTGGCATCCAAATCAATTGTCAATTCGGTGCCTGGGCTTGGCCACAGCGTAAAATCGCGATCACTAGAAAAAATGAGTAAGCCAATTTGCTGCCCTTTTGGAATGATTTGGTCGTCGGGCTGCATATCGAAGCTGACTTCATAGAAATCGCCTGGCACGAGTGGGCTGCTCTCCCTCAAGGACGCATGATTCTGTGGATCTGCCCAGCCTCTCGTGATGATATTGTCTGTAATGGTACTGTTGCGTCTCGTATTCCAGGGCAAAGCCACCAACCAAACCGAAAGATTCGCGGCAGGCTTACTACTCGCTACACGTACGCTCATACGCGCTGTGCCTGAAATATGAAGGTCTTCTTGCAACGTAGGTGTAAGATACAACAAGCGGTGATTTGTGCTTTCCGCCTGTGCCAGCGTAGCCCCCGAAAAGGAGTAATTATCAACTAAGGTTTCTGTCCCTTGTTTCGGGCTTTTCGTGCTACTCAATCCGCCCGTAGCAGGTGCGCCGCTACTTAGATGCAAAGTCACAGGCGCAGCTTTCGGATTTGGATAATCTGCATAAGCAGTCGGTTCGTCGCGCTTATCGCCTTCGCGTACTATCCAAGCGCGCGCATCGTTCTCCACATCATTTTTGACATTGTGTAAGTAGCGCGTAAACCAACGATTCATCATCGTCATTGGTGGTGGCCCACCATGCCCCGCTTGATGATAAAAAATTTGGCTTGGCACTTGTTCTTTCACCGCCTCATAGATGCGATAGCTATGTTCAGGCATCACATTCCAATCATTGAAGCCATGCGACATCAGTAACGCAGCTTTCATAGGCGCAAGCTGATTGAGGTAGTCGCGCCCCGCCCAAAAATCGTTATAATCGCCTGTTTCTCTATCCATGCCATTTGCCATTTCGGTATCTCGAATCAAGGAATCGGCAAGCACGCGCTTTTCTTTATCACCGCTATAAATAAAATCATATAGCACATCAATATCTTCGCCTAAATAGCCGCCTGGATGCCGCACCAAACCATGCGAACGATAGTAATGATAATAGGAGGTATTCGGCGCAATTGGGATGATGGCTTTCAGTCCTTTCACGCCTGTGGTAGCCGCAGCAAGTGGTAGTGTGCCATTGTAGGAAGTACCCGTCATGCCCACGCGCTTACTCGACCAATAGGCTTTTACTTTTTCATCGCCATCGGGTGTGGTGTAGCCATCTGCTTTACCGCAGAGCCATTGCACGACTGCTTTGGGTGCGAGGGATTCATTTTTGCCACCAACGGTTGCGAAACCTTGTGATAGACCCGTACCTGGCGAAGAGGAATGCACCACGATATAGCCACGCGGTACCCAAGTTCTGATATGCGAATTGGAGATGATAGGTCGCTCGCCTCGGCGCGTGATGGGTGGATGGATATGCGCGGGCGGCGTTTCGCCTATTTCGTGCTTTACGTCCCAAAATGCCCCTTCCACATCATCGGCTACGCCTGCGAAGTAGGGACTTGTCACATACACCACAGGCAATTTTAAGCCTTCGGTTTCTGTCTGTTCGGGCCGCGTGACGGATACGTGCATACGGTCTAGTTTACCATCCAAATCAGAATCAAATTCGGTTTCTACCCAGAGGTCGTGGCGCAGCCATTTATCAGCATCTTTGAAGGCTTCCACTATTTGTGCTTCGCCATCTTTGAAGATGGGTTTTGCTTTTTTCTGTGCGAAAGTTGGTAGGCTGAAAGCGTAGAGTAGAATTAGGAGTATTGTTATTTTGCTGTAGTTGTTCATTTGAAAATTGTGTTTA
>JAHDCQ010000124.1 GCA_020629845.1 Saprospiraceae bacterium
CTGAAAAATTAGCGGAAGCAAAGGGCATCAGCCTAGAAGAAGTCGCTGAAGTGACGACGCATAATGCACAACAAATTTTTGTGCATTAAAGACTTCGTGACTGATAAGTAGTCAAGTTGTAACTATTTACGTATTAGGTACAAGGTATTATGTATTAGGTATTTCATCCTCAAATTGGAAAGCTTTTAGGACTTCCTTTTGCCTAATAAGTACTATATTTGATTTTCGCATCCGACCTATCCTAATACCTTGTACTTAATACCTAATACTAAATAGTTACGTCAAGTCTAAATACTTTCCGCTACTATTGGCTGCTTAACTTAGCCCTCAAATAAACCATGTGTCTCCGCTTGCACTTGATTGATGACATTACTCAAACTCTCTGGATTGTTGTGAAAGTCTACTTCATCCGCATTGATAACAAGTAAGCGACCTTCTTTGTAGCCATCTATCCATTCTTCGTAGCGCGCATTGAGGCGTTTTAGATAATCCAAACTCATACTGCCCTCGTAGTCGCGGCCGCGTTGCTGAATATGATCTACTAAAGTAGGTATGCTAGCTTTTAGATAAATCATAAGGTCAGGCGGATTAATTTGAGAACACATCGTATTGAATAAATCAATGTAGTTTTCAAAATCACGGGTACTCATTAAGCCCATATCGTGCAAATTGGGCGCAAAGATGTGAGCATCTTCATAAATAGAGCGGTCTTGAATAATGGTCTTGTCACCGCTTTGGATTTCAAGGATTTGCTTGTAGCGGCTATTGAGGAAATATATCTGTAAATTGAACGACCAACGCTGCATATCCTCATAGAAATCGCTCAAATATGGATTATCCTTTGTGGATTCGTAATGCACTTCCCAGCCGAAACTCTTGGCTAATTGGGTACAAAGTGTCGTTTTGCCTGCTCCAATGTTCCCTGCTACCGCGACATGCTTAATCATAAGGTTCTAAATTTTCCGCGAAAATAGTCTTTGTTTGGCAGTAGTCCAAACATTTAGTAAGTAGTCGAGTTTAAATAATTTCCTGTTGATATTGAGTTGATTTTTTTGAAGGGCAAGGCAAAAATTATTAGCATCCTTATTGGCTGGTCATAATTTTTAACGCTGTCATTCAGAAAAAGCAGCCAATAGTAGCGGAAATTATTTAGGCTCGACTACTTAATTGTAACTTCCGAGCGATGCTCGGCACAGGCTGCCCTTTATTATCCCTATACGGCTTGCACCAAGCATCGCTTGGTGATTCCAATTCGCCCAATTTCGGAGATGGGCAAGCGACTAAAAACGCCTAATATTAACTTCCTTATCCAACGCCTGCTGATGTACTAAATATTGCATCATGTGGTGAGCAAAAAATGGGCCGAGTGATGCGCCTTTTGTACCTAAACCATTAAAAATAGTCAATTGCGAAAACTCAGGATGTACGCCTAAAAACGGACGACGGTCGCGCACCGTAGGGCGTAGGGCAGCTTTATGTTCTAATACCTCAAAAGGAATTTGTAGCATATCGTTCAAGCGATTTTCTAGGAATTTACCGCCTGCTTTTGTTGGTAAAGCATCCTCAAACTCCCAATCGGTAGTAGAGCCTACCCAATAGTGGTCTTCCTGTAAGGGAACGATGAAAATACGATGCTTAAAAATGCGCTTGAAATTGGCAGAAGGTATTTTTACTATCAACACCTCTCCTTTACAATCATTGAAAGGTAAATAATTAAAGTAAGGGTTATAAATTCCTCGCTGGCCTTCGCAGAAAATAACTTTTCGAGCTTCTATTTGCTTATAGCGAACGCCATTTTCTAATAATTCTAGGGCTTCAAAGTCAAAAACAGTACTGCTAAGGATGCCTTGCTGCAAATATTGTTCACGATAGCTTTCCACTAGGCGCGGGACATCCACTTTAGCAGAACGCGCCACTTCACCATAGCTATAGGAAGGACGAATGCGTCCTTTATAAGCTCCCAAATCGGCATCTTCCAGAATATATTGTTGGTAGCTTGGCTCGTCACTACGCAAGAGCCAATTGGTTTCTTCGCCACTATTGAATAAACTACGAACGATGGGAATGGGATGATAAAAAGGAATATTATCCTCCGTTTCTAGGGCGCGATACGTCTGTTCAGCAAAGGGAATGAGGCTATCAATGCGCCAACTTTTCACGAAGCGTCGTCCCGTTACAGGATTAATGACTCCTGCTGCTATTTTAGAGGCTGCGCCCTGATGAGCATTATCAATAATATGAATACGCTGCTGGGCTTCTTGCAAAAAGTGCGCCAGTAACGTACCTGCCAAGCCTTGTCCAACTATAAGGTAATCTATTTTCAATTATATTGATTTGTGAATGGGGTGTAGGACAAAAATCCCTTTTCCCATCCAATGGAACACGTTCCATTGGGATAAATCATGTGATTTGGGAAATTTGTCCTACCCCCTTTGTGAATTTGAGGATTCGAGTATTTGAATAATTTTCACGCTTCATTATAGCGAATTTAATAACTCTTTATCCTTCTTTCGTAAGCCCTTCACGACCATATCATAGGAATGGTCAATTAATTCGCAAAGGAAATCTTCGCTTAAGTTGCCTTCAAAAGAGACCGTATTCCAATGCTTTTTACTCATGTGATAGCCTGGCTGAATATCCTCGTATTGCTCCCGTAGTTCTATCGCACGTTCTGGCTCGCATTTGAGATTTGCTGTAAATTCTTCGCGTTCTAAGCCCGTCAAAGCAAACATTTTGCCTAGCACTTTAAAGACTAGTGTATGTTCATCGAAAGGAAAACACTCTTCTGTACCTTTTTTTGCGAGGCAATATTCCCGAAATTCATCAATATGCATAGTAGATATAAGATTTTTAGATATGAGATTTGAGACCTAGTAAATGTGAAATAATACCTAGCATGTTAACGAACAAGAGCGCGAAATCTATTTGAGTTCGCGCTCTTGCGGTGTTGGCAATTATAATCTCAAGCTTATTCTATAAAACTTACTTTCTTACTAATTTGTGTATTATCACTAATGATATTCAGCAAATAGTTGCCTTGCGGAAACTTCGCACCATCAATAGTAAATTGGTTTTCACCAGCCGTCAGTTGCAGTTGCTGATTCCACACCAATTGTCCTGTGATGTTGTACACACGTACTAAAGCTTTTGTACTTTCAGGTGCATCGAATACTACATTTAGTAGCTCCTTTGCAGGATTTGGATACGCTAATAAGCGGCTTTCTTCCAAATTATCTACCGAACTAACTACTCCATCAGCAGGCACAATAACTGGTAAGTAATCACGTCCTGTACCATCAGCAGCGTAAGCAATAGTGATGTTTGGCTGTGTTGCTACCAATAAGTTATTGTGTATTGGACTGTTATGATTCATTTCTGTTAGCGTAAGTGGACAAGCAGCCGAGCTACTCACACTCAATTGTGCAACTTCTACAAATTCACCCATTACCCAATCTGTTGGAAAAGTGAAAGGCGCAGTACTCACACGAAATGCCTGAATCAAATCACCACTCTTCGTGAAGCGTGCCTGTGCAGGAATGATATTGTAGTTAGAGTTCGCTACGCTTACCTCAATAGTATTCGCATTCGCACAATTCGCACTACTCCAAAGTAGACCAAAGGTAAGATCACCAATCAAATCGGAAGTAGTAGGTGTTGTGCCTTCTGTAACGCGCATTTGTACGGTAAGCGTTCCGTCTTCTAAAGGTTGCGTACGCAGTTCAAACTTTTGCGCTTGTACTAGCACCGCTATTGATAAAAAACTGAATAAAAAAATTAATTTTTTCATGTTTAATTGCTTTGTGAGTTTCAAGCTAAATAAGTTTGAACATTCATTATCGAACTCATACTTAACCGAAACACTTCTCATAAAAAATCGCCTTGACTGTTATTATCTCGCAAGGTAAGCAGCCTATCCCAAATAATCAAGGCAACTGCTCCTGAATCACATAGAATGGCGTGAAAAAACCGACAACATTCAGTAAAAATACGCGATCATTATTCGCACCATTCAATTTTATGAAGCCATCCAGATTCAAATCGGCATCCGAATAAGTCGGTACAATCAAGCTTTGCGTCTCTGCCCCCACTTGTTCTATCATCGTATTTAACTCCCCATCTGCTTCGTGATATTTCACTTGTGCATCTCTGTTAGCATTGCCTGCACGAAGCATCATGATTCCATCAATTTCCACCTGTGCGCTTTCTCCATAAGTGACCATATTCGGCGAGGTGAAATCAATCACATTATTTTGTGCTTGGGTGCTTACTATTGCACAAAGCAAAGCTATCAGCATGCAATACTTTCTCATAAAGTGTCTTTTTTAGAAAAAACGCGATTTTATCTTTGCAATTTCTCATTATTTGCATGACGTTCTTTATCACGTTTTGTTTTCTTATTTAGATTTTTCTGTAAGGCTTCTGTCAAATCAACCCCTGTCTGATTCGCAAGACATACCAACACAAATAGCACATCTGCCATCTCATCTGCTAAGTCAGCCTTGGCTGTCGCTGCATCTTCTGCTCGTTTAAAGGATTGTTCGCCATAGATACGCGCCATCAAACGCGCCATTTCGCCCACCTCTTCCATTAGAACGGCGGTATTGGTGAGTTCATTATAATAGCGAACACCTATTGTATTCACCCATTCATCCACTAGCTGCTGCGCTTCGGCTAGTGTAATATCTTGTTGTTTCATATAAATCACAAGATATTTATTTAGTGTCTTACTCACCAACTCTTACGCAATTTTGGCAACTATTTTAATGTGATAATATTGAAATGCTACAATGCAATAATAGGAAAAATGCAGTAGCATTGTAGCATTATCACATTAGAACGCGACTTCCTGATATTTTTTCACTTCTTTGTTCATTATTTTGAACCAAAGCGGTGGAATCATTGCCAATAACATAGACGCAGGATAACCATAAGGTAACTGTGGCGAGGTATCATAATGCTCCAAAATTTGATACTTTTTATTTGCCTTATAGTGGTGATCCGAGTGGCGTGTTAATTCATACAAAATAATACGTCCTAGTTCGTAATTTGCATTCCAAGAGTGCTGTTCGTTCACGCGCTCATAACGTCCTGAAGGCAATACTTTGCGACGTAGTCCATAATGCTCTACATAATTTATCGTCTCCAACAATAAAAAGCCAATTATCCCTGCCACAGCCGCCAATAGCATTACCTGTACATTAAAGAATAAGGCTAAAGCTACTAAATACCCTACTTGAATCAACTGAAAAATTAGCATCTGATTATGTATACTAAAAAATCGCTTACCCGCTTGCTCCAAACGCTTGCTTTCGATGCGCCAAGCACTTAGATACCCGCCTATTGTAGAGCGAAACCAAAAGAATTGCAAAGGCTCATTATAACGCGCACTCGCAGGGTCGAGCTCGGTAGCAATATTTTTATGATGTCCTTGATTATGCTCGATGAAAAAGTGCATATAAAGCTCTGGCAAAAGCATAGCTTTAGAAAGGAATTGTTCAAATTTATTTTGACGATGCCCCAATTCATGTGCGACATTGATACCATTGGAACTCAATACAATACCTAGCGAAAGCGTCATTCCGACTAACTCAAATGTACTCAAACCGCCTGCATACACGAGCGTACAAAAATACCCAACTAAACCAAATATGATTGGTGCATTAAGGTAGAGCATCCAATCAAATAAGCGGTTGGTAAGCTTATCCTCGCGGGTAGCTTCATCTAAATTTTCAGCCGATTTTGGAAAAACTAATTCTAAAAAAGGAAGCACGCCAAAGGCATACATTAAGGTCAAATACGACCAATTACCTTGCCACGATAGGGCTATAAATGTGGTCAAAGGGAGACTATAAGCGGCTAAGTATTTCAAATCTTTCATGAGCGTAAAATATTTTAAAAAATGGGAGAATTGAAAAATCGAACTAAAAATATAAAATTAGTTCGATTTTTCAAAATTTGCGCTTATCCTCAATTTAATACTTAAGCCACCACATCCGCTGCCACTACGCCTTCTTCATCTAAATCCTCCACATCTTCATCATCTAGTTCGTCTTTTTCGACACGCAGATTATCAATAATGAACACCTGTCGCGCAGGCGTATTTTTCCCCATGTAGTAAGACATCAAGTCTTCAATATCGGTCTCTTCTTGTAAAATTACAGGCTCTAAGCGTATGCCTTCGCCTATGAAATCGCTAAACTCATCAGGCGAAATCTCACCAAGCCCTTTAAAGCGCGTAATTTCTGGCTTGCCTCGTAGTTTTTTAATCGCAGCTTGCTTTTCAGATTCGCTATAACAGTAGAAGGTCTTTTGCTTATCGCGTACACGGAAAAGGGGCGTGTCTAGGATATATAAATGTCCATTACGCACCAAATCAGGGAAAAATTGCAAGAAAAACGTCAGCAGCAACAAACGAATGTGCATTCCATCTACATCAGCATCGGTGGCAATAACGACGCGATTGTAGCGCAAACCTTCCAAGCCATCTTCGATATTGAGGGCGTGTTGCAGGAGATTAAATTCTTCGTTTTGATAAACGGTTTTTTTGGTATGCCCAAAGCAATTCAGTGGCTTTCCACGCAGACTAAACACGGCTTGTGTCTGCACATCACGGGCTTTGGTGATAGAGCCACTCGCCGAGTCTCCTTCCGTGATGAAAATCGTGGACGCTTTTTTTAATTCTTCATCCGCTTTGCGTCCTGAATCATTGAAGTGAGCGCGGCAATCGCGGAGTTTTTTATTGTGCAAATTCGCCTTCTTAGCGCGTTGATTGGCGAGTTTTTTGATACCTGCTATCTCCTTACGTTCACGCTCCGATTGCTTGATACGCTTCTCCATCGCTTGCGCGACTTCGGGATGCGTATGCAGATAATTTCCGAGGGCTTTTTGTAGGAAATTATTGATAAATGTTCGCACAGTCTCGCCCCCTGGCGCGATTTCCGTAGAACCTAATTTTGTCTTGGTCTGCGATTCAAAAACGGGTTCTTCTACTTTCACACTTATAGCAGCTACGATAGATGAGCGCACATCCTTAGCATCATACTTATTCTTGAAAAATTCGCGTACCGTTTTCCCTACGGCTTCCTTGAAGGCATTGAGGTGCGTACCGCCTTGTGTCGTATTTTGTCCATTCACGAAGGAATAATACTGCTCGCCATATTGGTCGCCATGCGAAAGCGCAACTTCTATATCTTCGCCTTTGAGGTGAATAATGGGATAGCGCAGACTTTCTTCATTGAATTTTCGGCTCAATAAATCCTTGAGTCCATTGCGCGAATAGAGAATTTTGCCGTTCAGGTTCAGCTTTAAGCCTGCATTTAGGTAAGCATAGTTCCAAAGCTGGTTTTCTAAAAATTCAGGACGAAAACGATATTTTTTGAAAATAGAATCATCTGGCACGAAAATAGTGCGCGTACCATTTTCTTCCTCGGTTTTTTTGATTTTGTGGTCTTTTTTGATGTTGCCTTGCTCAAATTCCGCCACTTTCATCTTCCCTTCGCGCACCGATTCTACGCGGAAATAATTGGAGAGGGCGTTCACAGCTTTCGTACCTACCCCATTCAAGCCTACGGATTTTTTGAAGGCTTTAGAGTCGTATTTTCCACCTGTATTTATCTTCGATACACAATCCACCACTTTCCCCAAAGGAATACCGCGCCCGAAATCTCGAATCTCTACTTTCCCTTCGCCTACAGAAATATCTATTTGCTTCCCATGTCCCATTACATACTCATCAATGGAGTTATCCACCACTTCTTTGACGAGAATATATATACCATCGTCGGCTGCTGAACCATCGCCGAGTTTACCGATATACATACCTGGGCGTATGCGGATGTGTTCTTTCCAGTCGAGGGAGCGAATATTGTCTTCGGTATATGTTACTTTTGCCATGTATTGTTATTGAACTGATTTGGTAGCTAATTTCCCATTAGCTGCCAAATTTCTTGCTTGCATTAAATTTATCCGCTAAAGGGAATTTAGCAGATAAATACAGAAGGTAAAACTAAAATTTTTTGTATCTAAATCCAAATAGATAAAACAATATGAAAATATTAATGGTTTGCTTGGGTAATATTTGTCGTTCACCTTTAGCCGAGGGCATTATGCGACAAAAAGTGGCAGCAGCTAATTTGGATTGGCAAATAGATTCCGCAGGAACAGGCGCTTGGCATGTCGGCGAATTACCCGACCCACGCTCTATAGCGATAGCGCGAAAAAATGGTTTAGACATCACTTACCAACGCGCCCGAAAATTTCAAGCCAAAGATCTACAAGCATATGACCTCATACTCGCTATGGACACGAGCAACCGCAGTAATATTCTACGCCTAGCCAAAACGGAGGCAGAACGCGACAAAGTACGCCTTATGTTGAGCTACTCGCATCCCAATGAAGAACGCTCCGTACCCGACCCTTATTGGGATGATAATGGCTTTGAAGCGGTATTTGAGATGTTGGAGGAGGCTTGTGAAGTGATTTTAAAAGAAAGCAAATGATAGACTACAATCCAAACGATACTATAGTAGCATTAGCAACGCCTGTAGGCATAGGTGCAATAGGTGTAATTCGCCTATCAGGTAAAGATGCTATTTCCATCGCGAATACAAGTTTTTCTAAGGACATCTTAGGAGTAAAATCCCACACTTTGCATTTTGGGAAAATATCAGATGAGGAAAAAAACATAATAGATGAGGTTTTAATCTCCGTCTTTATCGCACCAAAATCCTATACCAAAGAAAATGTAGTCGAAATCTCCTGCCATGGTTCCAATTATATTATTCAGCAATTGCTCGCGCTTTATATTCGACAAGGCGCGCGTTTGGCACAGCCAGGGGAATTCACACAACGCGCCTTTCTCAATGGACAACTCGATCTTTCGCAAGCCGAAGCGGTAGCCGACCTTATTGCCTCCAATTCCAAGCAAGCACACGCCATTGCGATGCAACAAATGCGCGGTGGTTTCTCCAATGAAATCAAAGAACTGCGCCAACAACTCATAGACTTCGCCAGTCTGATAGAGCTAGAACTCGACTTTTCGGAAGAAGATGTGGAGTTTGCCAATCGGGAGGAATTGCGAAAATTGGTGCAGCAAATACAAAGCGTAATTCAGGGCTTAATTCAGTCTTTTCAGTTGGGAAATGCCATAAAAAATGGCGTAAATACCGTCATCGCAGGCCGACCGAATGCAGGCAAGTCTACCCTACTCAATGCGCTACTGAATGAAAACCGCGCCATCGTGTCCGATATTGCTGGCACAACCCGCGATACGATTGAAGAATTACTCAACATTCAAGGCATCGAATTTCGCTTGATAGACACCGCAGGCATCCGCGAAGCCCAAGACCAAATCGAAGCGATTGGGGTAGAAAAAACGATGGAAAAAATCGCACAATCTGCTATTTTACTCTACGTCTTCGATGTAGTGGAAACGCCACCCGAAGAAGTTGCCAAAGACCTGCAAAACTTAGCTGATGAAAACAGCAAAATCCTACTCATCGCCAACAAAATGGACTTAAATCCTTATGCCGAATATAAACACTACGAAGCAGCATTGTCAATTGTCAATTGTCAATTGTCAATTCAAAACTTCATCCCCGTTTCCGCTATCAATAATATGAATGTAGAATATCTCAAAGAACGCCTCTACAAAACCGTTATTTCAGAAGACATCACAAGCAATACGATTGTCTCCAATAGTCGGCACGTGGAAGCCTTGCATAAATCGCATGAAAGCCTGGACGCGGTGCTACATGGTATGGATTCAGGCGTGAGTTCGGACTTTATTGCGATGGATATTCGGCAGGCGTTGTATCATCTTGGAACGATAGTTGGGCAAGTGTCAACGGATGATTTATTGGCTAATATTTTTTCTAATTTTTGTATTGGGAAATAATCCAATGGAACGCGTTCCATTGGATGGGAAAGGGATTTTTGTCCTACACCTCATTGGAAACTAAGACTTCTTCTTCCCGTTAGAAAGTCATACATTAGCGAATAATTATAAACACAAGATAGTGTTCAAAAGCGAGTTATAAAAACATATTACATTCAAGGGAGCATGCTCCCTTGGGACAAAAGTATCACTCGTTATATTACATTACCAAACACAAAACACGTTAATCCTATGGCTTTACTCCAGCAGTCCGTATTGAAGAAGTATCTAAAGACCTTGCCTAAAGAAGAAGTAGCAGCCGCCTATCAGAAATTTCAAAACTACTTTCAAACCGAAGCGCGTATCAAAACCATACGCTCCATGAAGGAAGAAGAATATCAAGACGGCTTTCTTGATGAATTGTTTGTGGAGGTGCTGGGCTATACCAAAAAACCAAACGAAGGCTACAACCTAGAACGCGAAAAGAAAAACACATCGAACGCTAAAAAGGCTGATGGCGCGATAAGTGTAAAAGGCGAAGTGACGGCTGTGATAGAATTGAAATCAACCAGCACCACCGACATCCGAAAAATAGAACATCAAGCCTTTGGTTACAAAAGTACCCACCCGAAATGTAAGTATGTCATTACTTCCAATTTCGCGGCTTTACGCTTCTACATCAATGATACCACTAGCTTTGAAGACTTCTACCTGTTCGACCTGACCGAAGAACGTTTTAGCCTTTTGTATTTGTTGTTGTGTTGGGATAATGTAGCGGCTGGGCTTCCCGAAAAAATGAAACAGGAATCGGTACTGGAAGAAGAAAAAATCACCAAACGACTGTATAAAGATTATTCTGATTTCAAGCTGAAATTATTTGAATCCATCAAGCAGCAAAACCCACAATATGATGAACTGCTGCTGTTCAAGAAAACGCAAAAGCTACTGGATAGAATCCTCTTTGTACTCTTTGCCGAAGATAAAGGACTGCTACCGCCCAATTCCATTTCTAGGATGATAAACCGCTTCGAGCAACTGCAAGAACTAGACAGCTACAAGCCGCTTTATCACATCTTCAAGCAGTACTTTGGCTATATGAACAAAGGACGCAAGGGCAAAACTTCGGCTGATGACATACACGCCTATAATGGTGGGCTGTTCTATGCTGATGAAGTGCTGGACAATTTGGAAATGTCCGACAACATTCTGATGAATCATTGTTTGCAGTTGTCCAAATACGACTTTGAAACCGAAGTGGATGTCAATATCTTAGGACACATCTTTGAACACTCGCTGAATGAAATAGAAGAAATAAGCGCGAAGATAGAAGGCAAGGAACTGGACAAAGGTAAAACCAAGCGCAAGAAAGACGGGGTATTTTACACGCCTAAATACATCACCAAATACATTGTAGAGAACACCATAGGGAAGCTATGTGAGGAACAAAAAGCGGCTTTGGGTATAGAGGTGGAAGAATATCTAAAAGAGCGTAAAGGGCGTAAAAAAGCGACCCTTGCAAAGCTAGAAAAACAGCTACAAGATTATCAAGCCTATTTGTTTTCGTTGAAGATAATAGACCCTGCTTGTGGGAGTGGCGCGTTCCTAAATGAAGCTTTTAATTTCTTGATAGAAGAACATGAATATATTGCTTTTCTAAGACGTAGTTTGTTTGGCGAAAGCATACAATTTGATGTAACCAATGACATCCTAGAAAAGAACCTCTACGGGGTAGATATAAATGAAGAATCGGTGGACATTGCGAAATTGTCGCTTTGGCTACGCACCGCCAAAAAAGGAAGAACCCTTGCCAGCCTGAACAACAATATCAAGTGTGGGAACTCGCTGATAGATGATGAAAGCGTAGCAGGCGCGAAGGCGTTTAAATGGGAACAGGAATTTTCAAATGTATTTGAACCGAAGGACAAACAGGCTTTTCATGTGGTACTCACTACGCATAATAGTCGTACTTCGGCACGGATGTTGAAATTAGGGATTCAGAAGGGTGAACCGATTGAATTGGAATTGGAAGAAGAAATTGCACTGACGGAAATTATCGGTGACATCATACGCGAAAAAGGCTATCATTGTATTGCCTATAATGTGTGTAAAGACCATGTGCATTTGCTATTGGTGTGTGAGGCAGAAGAATTGACACAGCAAGTACAAATCATAAAAACCCAAAGTAGCAAACGCATAAAACCACACCTTCCAATGGAACGCGTTCCATTGGGCAACACGCACCGAAAAGGTGAAGAAACCTATACGCCCTTTTGGTCACAAAAATTCTTCCGTACTGACTTGAATGTGTGGGAACTCGCCTCGCTCTCTACACGCCCAGGTTATGTCTATAAGGATACGCACCTCGAGCGCGCTATTCCCTACATTATCCACAATCGGGAAAAACATGGTTTGCCTGCTTCTGAACAACTACAAGCAATTATTCAAAGCTTTGTTGTGCCACAGGAGAATGCGTTCCAATTGGAATATAAAGGTGGTTTTGATGTGGTGATTGGGAATCCGCCTTATGTGAGACAGGAATTGATAAGCGATATTAAACCGTATTTAGAAGCGAATTATCAAGCCTTTGCAGGAACAGGTGATTTATTTACCTATTTCTATGAGAAAGGCGTAAAGCTGCTAAATAAAACAGGTTTATTGAGTTTTATCACTAATGATTTTAACAAAACAACTGCTTCCACCGCTTTACGCAAATACCTAAAAGAACAGACTAACTTTATAGCCTTTGATGACTTTTCCGAAGTAGATGTTTTCAAAGGAACTACTACCTATCCTGTCATACTTACTTTATCCTTGAAAGGTGATGATAAATTCAAGTATTGTAAATTTCATCAAGATGATATTACAAACCTTGATTTGGCTTTTGAAAATAAAGCCTTTGAGGTAAGTCAATCCTTAATGGAAGATGAAAATTGGACTTTCAAATCAGAAACCGAAGAAAAATTATTTTCTAAACTGGGAAAACTAAACAATATTCGACAAAAAATAGGTAAATGCTATTTTGGCATAAAAACAGGATTCAATGAAGCATTTATCATAGACAGCGAACTGAAGAAAAAAATCATTAGTGAATCTCCAAATGATAAGCAGCTAATTAAACCTTTTTTAGAAGGACGAGACCTTAAGAAATGGCATTCCCCAATCATTGATAAGCATGTCATATTTACAAGAAGGGGAACTGATATTGATGAATATCCTGCTATAAAAGCATGGTTGGGGCAGTATCAAGAAAGATTAACTCCTAGAAATTCTCCTGAACAGAAAATTGGACGTAAGAAGGGTAAATACAAATGGTTTGAAATACAGGATTCCGTTGATTACTATGAGCTATTTGAGCAAGCTAAAATAACATGGCCAAACTTACAGAACAAGAATAAGTTTTGCTTAGACGAAACAGATACCTATATCAACAATCCTTCGGTAATTCTGCCGTGTAGTGATAAAGCACTTTTAGCAATTTTAAACTCAAAATTAGTTTGGTATTTCTTAACTCAAATCTGTGTAGTTCGTAGTGGCGGGTACATCGAAGTAAAAGCACAATACTTTGAGCAAATCCCAATTGCAGACTATTCGAGTAAAAAGGAAGAACTAAGCAGCAAGACAGAAGCGCAAATAAAATCCACCAGCGAAATACAGAATATTCAATCCAAATTCCTACGCCTACTAAAGCGCAAATTCGATTTAGAAAAGCCCTCGAAGAAGCTATCCAACTGGCATACGCTAAGTTTCGATGAATTTGTAAAAGAGTTAAAAAAGAAGAAAATCAAACTAAGCCTATCCGAAGAAGCAGAATGGGAAGATTACTTTGAAGCAGAACGCGCCAAAGCTCAGCAACTACAAGCCAGCATCCAAGCCACCGACCAAGCCATAGATAAAATGGTGTATGCCTTGTATGGACTTACGGAGGAAGAAATAGGGATAGTAGAAGGGGCATCATAGTATAAACTTGCCACCTCCAATGGAACACGTTCCATTGGGAAAAAATTGGATTTTATTCAAAAATCAGCAAACAATGCAAGAACAACACCAGCGGCATTTCAGGACTTAGTACACTGTAAATTAAATAGCTTCGTGTTTTGACCGAGCTAATTTTTTCACGCTTCAAGGCGCAAAATTGGGAACATAACTGGTTATGAAGCCGGATTTTGTAACGCGGAAGCGAGGAAAAAGTAGCCGTCAAAAAGCCGAAGAAATTTATTTTATAGTGTACTTAGCTCCCAGTATCAAAGACATCCAATCTCTCAAACCTAAACTTAAATAGTTAGTTATGCAGTACCGCCTACTTCTACTCTACTTTTTGCTATCTAATAGTTTAGCAGCACAACAAAGCGTTGGTCTATTTCAGAATAAAGCCGAAGCCTTCAATGGCTATACGCTATTTAGCAATAATGAAAGCACTTACCTCATTGACAACTGCGGCTTTGTAGTGCATACTTGGGAAAGCAACTATAAGCCTGGGCAATCGGTCTATCTACTTGAAAATGGGCAACTATTACGAACAGGGAGAATTGGGAGTAGTTTTAATACAGGAGGACTAGGCGGACGTTTTGAATTGTTCGATTGGGATGGCACTTTGCTTTGGTCATATAATTTAGCTACTCCCAATATGCAAG
>JAHDCQ010000546.1 GCA_020629845.1 Saprospiraceae bacterium
TATGTCCGCACCAGCACCCTTTTCTTGCATCTACAGCCCCAATTTTGCAGAATTACTTATACAACTGCGCTGCTCACTTATCATCAGCACCTTTCAGGCAGGAAAGCTCATTTTTATTAGTCCGCGCAATAAAGAAGATTTGGTGCAACTACCGCGCACCTTCCATAAAGCAATGGGCGTAGCTCTGAATGGTGATAATATGGCAGTAGCCACCAAAGAGGAAGTCATTTTCCTGCGTCGCTCCGAGGCACTTGCTGCCAGTTATCCAAAAAAGCCACAAACCTATGACACGCTTTTCGTGCCACGCGCTACCTACTACACAGGCGGTGTGGACATCCACGATTTACACTTTGGGAAGTCGGGACTTTGGGCAATTAATACCTCTTTTTCTTGCCTTTGCACTATTGGCCCTAATTACAGTTTCACACCACGCTGGAAGCCGAATTTTATCACTCAACTCGCCAGTGAAGACCGCTGCCACCTCAATGGCTTGGCGATGCAAGCAGGCGAACCGAAGTATGTGAGTGCCTTAGGAAAAACCGACACGATGCAAGGCTGGCGCGATAATATCACCTCAGGTGGTGTGATAATGGATGTGGAAAGTGGCGAAATAGTAGCAAGTGAATTGGCGATGCCGCACACACCGCGCCTCTACGATGGTAAACTCTACTGCTTACTCTCTGCTGCTGAAAAACTGATTTGCATTGACCCCAAAACGGGTAAATACGAAGATGTCGCAAAAGTGGAGGGTTTCGTGCGAGGCATGGCAAAGCAGGGCGATTTTGTATTTATTGCGACTTCCAAATTGCGTAAAAACTCCTCTACTTTCAAGCATCTAAAAATTGCAGACAAGGCAGATGTGGCAGGAATTACGGTCGTGCATTTACCGACGGGAAGTGTCACCGCTAAACTCACCTACCAAGCCAGTGTAGATGAAATCTTTGATGTACAAGTCCTTCCTGATTTTGCACGCCCCAATATTGTGAATACTTATGGCGATATGCATCATAGGGCTTTGATGATTCCAAGTGGCACATTTTGGGGACAGGAACGAGCAAAGTAAGTCCTGAATTGACAACTCAATGAGTGAATGAAAGAATTTTGAATGAGTGAATAATTCTAAATTTCATTCGCTCATTCAGTCATTCACAATTTACTCATTGAGTACTTACAAAGTAATTATAGGGAATGAAAAAATATACATTCGGCATAGTTGGAGGCGGCATGATTGCGCAACGCCATGCACAAGCCATTCAGCAGATAGAACAGGCAAGGCTAGGTGCAATCTATGCTCGAAATCCAATAAAAGCAAGGCAGTTAGGCGAGACATTCGGCTGTGCTGCTTACTCGGATTTACAAGAAATGTTAGCCGATGATACTATTGACATAGTCACGATAGCCACACCATCGGGCGCACATTTAGAGCCGACTATTGCCGCAGCAAAAGCAAAAAAACACATCATTTGCGAAAAACCAATGGAGGTGACACCTACGCGCATTCAGCAAATGATAGATGTGGCAAAGGAAGAAGGTGTATTGCTGTCGGGCATCTTCAATCGGCGTTTTAATCCTGCGGTGGAACACTTGAAGAAAGCGGTGGAAGCAGGGCGTTTTGGCACACTCGCACTTTGCGATGCACAAATAAAATGGTATCGCACACAGGAATATTATGATTCAGGCAAATGGCGCGGCACGATGGCTTTGGACGGCGGCGGTGCATTGATGAATCAAGGCATTCATACCATAGATTTATTACAATATTTAGTCGGCAAGGTCAAACGTCTATCTGCTTCTATGGCTTTATTGACGCATGAAAATATTGAAGTAGAAGATACTGCCGTAGCGATTTTAGAATTTGAAAATGGCGCGCGAGGCGTGATACAAGGCTCTACTTCTTGTTGGTCATCTACGGGGCATCCTGCGGAAATACAATTGTGTGGCAGTCATGGTTCGGCTTTCTTAACGGATGAAACTTTTCGCGTTTGGGATTTCAAAGGCACACACGAACAAGATGCTTTTGTCCAACAAAACCTTATGAAAAGTACGGAAAAAGGACTCGGCGCGAACGACCCGAACGCGATTAATGTCATAGGGCATATTCGTAATTTTGAAAATGTTATCCAAGCCCTAGATACAGGAGAAACGCCTCTAATTTCTGGCGAAGAAGCGATGCAATCGGTGCGCTTGATTACAGCGATTTATGAAAGTGCAAATAATAATGGAACGTGGGTGGAATTGGTAGAGGGTAAATAGTAGAGGGTAGAGGGATTTTGTCTGCCTGTCTGTCTTT
>JAHDCQ010000125.1 GCA_020629845.1 Saprospiraceae bacterium
AATAATTATTATTTAGGAATGAAAAACGTAAATACTCAATGAGTGAATATTGAATGACTGAATGAGCAAATGAAATCTATAATTATTCACTCATTCATAATTCTTTCATTCGCTCATTGAGTATCAGGAAGCCCCTTTATCAGCAAAGTACTAAACATATATAGATGAAGAAACTGGTTTTAACGTGTATTGCACTAGCGTTTTTTATGCAACTCAGCGCGCAAGGTTATGATACGGCCTTCGGTTTGCGATTGGGTACAGAATGGGGTATTACGCTGCAACAGCGGCTGGCAAAACGCATTACGGTGGAGGGTATCATTCAGTCCGGTATTCGCCGCGACGAAACGACAATCACAGGCTTGATTGAAAGACATTATCCACTTGGTCCGCGTAATATTAATGTCTACCTAGGTGGTGGCTTGCACAAAGGTTGGGTACGCAGCAATGGCACCGACCCCGCACCTTACGAAAACCCTTTTGGTATCACAGGCATTGCAGGGGCGGAAATTTCTATTGGTCGCATCAATGCCTCTTGGGATTTTAAACCCGCTATCAATGTGACGGGTGGCGAACAGGCAGTATATGCTCAAACCGCTGTTTCGGTACGCTATGTGATTAATAAACGTAAAATTTTCGACAATAAAAATAATAATAGTAAAGACCGAGAAAAGGCAAGAGCTAAACGCAAAAAAGAGCGGGAAAAAGCCAAAAAGAAACGCCAGAAAGAAGGCGGCGGCTTCAATTGGAAAATTTGGGAGAACTTTTAGAGTGATGAGTGATGAACTATGAGTGATGAGTTTTTTATTCACTCATAGTTCATCACTCATAATTCAACCCTCTTATCTCATTAGGGTGACTTCGCCCTTTAGCACTTCAGTCCGACCATCTATATAGCGCACATTGGCACTTACTATATATACATCGGGTGGCAGCAACTTGCCTTTGTAGCGGCCGTCCCAAGCTTCCTGCGTACTACTTTGTTCAAATACTAATGCCCCCCAACGATTGAAAATACGCAGTTCTTCTATCGCTTCCACGGCACTCACACGCGGATAGATTTCAAAAGTATCATTATTACCATCACCATTCGGAGAGAACGCATTGGGTATATATATCGGTACTTCTCGTAGCACTACAATTTGGACTTCGCTGCTGGCGGTACAGCCATTTTCATCAATTGCTTGTAGGCTAAATGTCGTATTTTGTAAAGGCATAATGGTTTGGGTAGGACAAGTAGGGCAACTTAAACTATCCTTTGCAGCACTCGACCACGCATAGCTACTCAAGGGGCGATTACTCAAAGCTTCAAGCTCAACGCGCTCCCCTAGCCCAATGCGGCGTATGTCACCCAAATCTATTTCTAGTGCTGATAGCTTATTTATCACAAGCGAAGTATCCCATTCACAGCCTTGTGCATCTTGAATACGGAGGGTGTAAGTGTTCGGTTCGAGGGCTATGAAACTAGGATTGCTACTAAAAATATCGCTATTCAAGGCATATACAAAAGGCGACTGTCCGCCTTGCACATTTTGCACTTCAATACTTCCTACTGGATGATCTAGGCAATCCAATTGCTGTACTCGAAGGTTCGCACCTTCTATGAGGCGTGTATCATTCATTTCCACCAAAATACTATCCATAGTCGTACAGCGTGTTTGAGCATCGAAGGCTTCCAGATAGTACCTGCCTGCTGCTTGTATCTCTAGCATAGGAGTGCGAGCGATAGTGGTACCATTGCCATCGAGCCAAGTATATTGTAGCGGGGAACTGGCATCGCTTTCTGCCTCTAGCTGTTGGCGCAACTCTAGGCATTCTTGTGCTATATCCTCGCTCCGAATGCGAATAGTAGGCGGCGCAAGTTGCTCAATCTGGATGCTTGCGGTATTGGTACAGCCATTTTCCATATTTGTAGCATTTACAGTATAGCTACCAATGAATAAATTGGGTTCAAAATCATTGCTTACTGCTATCCCATCTACATCAAACCACACATAATTAATAGCATTATTGAAGGTTCCCAATTCCACACTATAAGAATTTTGATTGCAATTGAGCATAACGGATGCAGGCAGGTCTAAAGGCGGAACTGCTCTATCTTCAGGCACAAAGATACTATCCTGCGCCATACAGCCCGTTTCAATATCTTCTACAAGTAAAATGTAAGTACCACTTGCATTTACTAAAGGCATTAAAGTATTCGAGCCTTCTAGAATATTCCCATCTCGACTTGTCCAAGTGTAAGCAATAGCACTACCTGTGCTAGAATTTTCGCCATTCAAACGCAACACAGGATTGAGGCAGTTGAGGGCAGCATTATTTTGTATGTCTGCTTGTACATCTTGCACCACTAAGTCTAGTACCACGAGGCTATCGCAGCCATTTGTATTTTGTAGCAGTAGGCTATACTGCCCAGTGGAGCCAAAAATTTGGTCGCCTAGTTGTATACGTTCTCCTGCACATATACTTTCCGTCAAGCGAGTAGTATCAGGCATTAGTATTTCGAGCTGGAGTCGCAACAGCGTATCGCAGCCCACCGTAGCGGGAAGTGTGATGTCATAGATTCCAGTAGCATCGAATATTTGTCCTGCTACATTGATACTTTCGCCTGCGCACAGTAGTTCCTCTTGTATGACTATTTCAGCTTCAGGAAAAATGGTAATGCGCTGGACATTAGTAGATAATTCCCCACAAAATGGGGGTACACTCGTGAGCAAAGTATCGCTCAATTCTTCTGCTGAAGTACCAACTAAATTACTTACTGCCGCACTATCCACTTGAGCATAAGCAAGTCCCTGAATGATATATTCACCTGCCCCAGCATTGATAAAAGTTAGATTGGTATCAATAGCCGTGATAATGCCATCTTTACTTAAAAGATAGGTATAAAAATAGCTACTAGAATCGAAAGGCGCATTGAAGTTAGTCGTTAGGTCAAGAGGTGGAATTGCTTCCGTTTCGCAGATATTTATCGGATCAGCATTCGCTAATGTGCCGCCATCTGGAAAGCAACAGTTGATGCCTGTTTCATCGCAAAAATTGATGCTAAAATTTTCGATTATCCCCTCCCCTGTCACAGGTGGAAAATCGTGGCTAGTGACATTGATACGCCAAGTGCCATTCACACTACCCATATTGAAATTTTCGAGGCAATTGCCAAAAGGTGGAAAATAGCGACCCGAGAAGTCACCAAAAAATACATTCCAGCCCGGACTGAGATTATCCCAAAAAGGGGAAAGCCCCAAATCAGGTGCTGGTACGCCCGCACATGGCACAAAATGAACATCCCATTGCGCGCCCAGGGTACCAGAAAGACTTCCTCCAAAAGGCACATACATACCCACTAAAGTCACCACCTGCCCCGCAGGAGAAATCAGGTCAATAGCGAGGTTTTGTACCCGATTGTGCTTAAATGTAAGCTGCACCGACTCGATGCAGTTGTTACTAGCAAGCGCATCATTAAGCGCGCCATCTACTTGATAGCGTAGTTGGAAATTGCTAAAGGTGGTAGGAATGGGCGCAGGACAATCCAAGCAGCCGCAAGCTTGTCCGCTCAAGTTCCAAGTAGTGCATAGTGAGAGTAAGACTAAGCTCCAAAAAAGCAGCCGCCTCGTGGATATGTTCATACGTTAAAATCGCTTGTGCTTAGGCTGTTTTTTAGGTTTGGTATTAGGTACAAGGTATTAAGTATTAGGTACACTTTCACCTAATACTTTGTACTTAATACCTAATACCAAACCTACTTAATAGTATCCTTAATAATTTCCGACAACTCCGTGGCACGGTCGAGCATCATAATGTGCGTACCGTCTTCAATTACTATGGCATTTTCCACATGTTTTATCGGAAGTGTTTTATCCTTTGTTCCATGTATATGTGTCACAAGTGCGCTATTGTAGGTTTCATTGTCCCATTCTACCATACAGCGTATCACCCGTTTGATGAATTTTGGAGGTTTTTCCTTTAGCATAGCTTGCCAAATGATTTCGTCTTCTTTTGTTAAAGGTTCGTAAATCGGTTGGAAAAGTAGCGTACAAAATTTATAAAACCGCCCACCTAATACGCGGTGTAAAGGCGCGTATCGGAAAAAGCGATACTTATAGGGCAATTCGTGTCGTGTTTTCGCACTTGATACGAGTATGACCTCTTCTGCTTGCAAAAACTTCGACATCTCTACCGCTAACATGCCACCAAGCGACACACCAATGATGGAAAAACGTCGAGAAGTGTCTATCTGTTGTGTCAGAAGCTGAGCATATTCAGACATATTCATCCCTTTTTCAGGTACTAGATATTGGATAACAGCCGTTTCGTGTTCGCTATCAAGACGTTCAAATAAACGCCCGTCCGAACCAGTACCTGGTATCAGGTAAATAATCTTTGTACTGTCTTGTTGGGCTATGCAGTTTGTGACAGCAATTAGACAGCATAGAATAATATTTTTCATTATTACATATTTTAATTTTCCATCTTTCCAAATACCCTAAATGATTCAAAGCAAAAGCAAGTATAAGACTAATAATCAAGCAGTTTTGCATTCATTCTTACCTTGTTTTCGGACTTTGGACTAAAAAAATCCACTTTTCCCCAAAAGGACAACACTCCCTCAAGATAGGTTGCCTAAAACTCTTTATTTGCTACCGAATAGGGGCTAAAACTGTTAAACTCTAAATTTAATGCACATTGTGTGGTCGGTGACGGCTTTTTCCCGTAACTTTATGATTAGAAATACATCCGAAATAGATTAAAATGAAATTTAGAAGAGCAAAGAGTGAAGATGTCTTTGAAGTTGTAAAAATGATGGCTGATGACAAGCTTGGTAAATTAAGAGAAGACTTTAAAGACCCATTGCCTGACAGATATTATGCTGCTTTTGAAAATATTAAAAATGATAATAATCAGGAATTGATAGTATTAGAAGATGCGGAAGAGCAAATAATTGGAACGATGCAATTATCATTTATACAATACTTGACTTATCAAGGAGGAATTAGAGCGCAAATAGAAGCGGTCAGGATTCGGAAAGAATATAGAGGCAGAGGAATTGGTGAGAAAATGTTTCAATGGGCAATTAAAAGAGCAAAAGAACGCAAAGCACATTTAATCCAATTGACAACGGATAAAAAACGACCAGATGCGTTGAGATTTTACGAAAAACTTGGATTTCAAGCATCTCATGAAGGAATGAAATTACATTTTAGCTAAGGAACGATGAATAAATTAGAGTGTATGGCTAAAAAGAAACGAGATGAAACGGTTTGTCGCCTTCTAGCAGGTAGTCTCATATCTAAAAAAGCATGAAACTAAACAAACACATACAAGCTTTCATCCTTGTGCTAAGTACCTTGCTACTTAGTGGGTTTGTTTATGGCCAAAACACTACCGAAGCCAGCTATGCCCAGCTTGTAAGTTCCATTAGTGTCAATATTGAAGACGGCGAAAAACGTGCATTACGCGATTTAGCTACGCTCTTCAATAAGACCGAAGTACGGGAGGATATTCTAGCTATTTTTCGTCGGCATACCCTTTTTACGCCCCGCGAAATTTCCATTAATCGCTATACCTCTAAGCAGCAATTACTGGATTTTTACTACGACAACGAGGATAAAATACAGTTTTCCGAACTCTTGCAGGTGTTCTACATCACGCCTTTGGATGAACGCGCAGTCTATTACATGATAGAAGCCTCCACAAGTGGGCAGACGGATGCTGCGATTCGCCTACGCCAGCACATTCGCCGCTTCGAGCAGTACTCTGAATCGGGTGACTATAATAGTGCCGCTACCCAAATTCAGCGTATCGCGCAATTGGACTTGCCCGAAGGCTATCAGTATTTGCTGAATTTGATGCTAAAACGCCCTTATAAACGCAAAAGTCGCGCTGCGCGCCTATACCGTGATTTATGCGAAGCCCTCACCACTTACTATGAACCCGAAGTAGTGGATGCTATGATTCTGATGGCGCACAAGCGAATGTTGTCCTTTGATTATGTAAAAGAACAACTGTCCATCCTCACCAATCTCAAAGTACAAGACATTGACCGCCCAAGCAAATACCGCTACTACCTCGATAGCCTAGGTTCGATAGAAAATATGCGAATGTATGGCTACGACCAGCATTTCAATTTCAAGTCTTACTATTTTCCAAGTATGGCAGACTATTATGGAAAAATCCTAAATCTTTCTGATTCTTTGGATTGGATACAACGCAATGCCGTACATGATTTAGCCCGAAGCAAGCACCCGCGCTCGCTTTATTACCTTGCGACACAAATTTTTCATGTGGTCAATGATAATGTACAAACGCGCATTCCACCACACGCGCTACATGTGCAATTGCACAACCTCATTGCTGCAGATGTGCAAGTACATAACAGCCAACGCGAATATGTACGCGAACCGAATTGGGGTTTCGATCAGCGTGGTTTGCTGAATTATATGACCTATTGGGCAAGTCATTATGAGGATTATGAATGGGATAATAATCGTCGAAAATTCATCAATAAGACCGTTTCACAGACCCTATCGCAGCGTTATAAATTGCACTTCCGCCGCTTGACTTCTAGCAATGACTCGGTGGCTTGGCTCTCTTATTTGGAACTTACAGAAGGGCAGCCTGACGACATCATCCAATTGGCATACGACTATAAACCCGTGCTAGGTGGGCATAATGACAATTTGCCACCCATTCGCTATAATTATTTGGAATGCTTGGTGCAATTGACGGATTATTGCCGAAGAAATAACCTCTTCTACAAACCTAGTGGACGCTTGAAACCCCTGCTTGCAGAACTTAAAAGCACAACGGATGCCCGCGAACGCTACCGCATTGAGAAGCAAATTCTGGAGACCATCAATACCAGCGAATTGACGGCAATTGAGTATTGGGGACTGCTCCATGTAGCGGATGGACAATCGGCTTATTCGGCAGCTTGGATATTGGATAAAGCCTACACGCAGCATTGGAATGAAATTATCAATAATGACAAATTGCTGCGCTTATATCTGAAAAAATCCTATCTCTTTGCGAATATCGGGGTGAATGGCATTTGTAATGATTATCTAAGCAAATTTGATGCTAATTCTACTGCATTGCAATTACGTTTGGAACGCCTATTGCGCCTAGAAACGGACAATGATATTACCCGCCAAGCAGGACGCTTGCTAGTACAATTGGACGCTCCCAAACCCTTCACTTGGCGCGATTTATTGACGAAAGAATTTGACTTAGAACTACTCCCTACACCTAAATATTTTGAATATCCAGAAATTGTGGATGCCATTATCAATGCTAAGGATGAACGCACGAAGCGACAACTCATCCTTTACTTAAGCTTGCATCCTGAAGTAGCGCAAGTGCCGCACTTAATGTATTTATTGCAGCGCAGCCAAGTGGAAAGTGAAGCAGTTACCTTGCTAGAACGTATTTATACCTATCGCTTCCGAAATAGCAATAGCACGCCAAAGGACGACTGGCTCTTTTTCTGGAAAGGCGATAGTACGCGCTACCGACATTGGGGCGTGGAGTTCGCGCAGAATATGATTACCAATTTGCGTTTGGGTAAAAAACTATCTATTGACGATGTGAATGCCCTCACGAATTCTGCTTTCTATGAAGATGGCTATCGAGATTTATGCCTAAAATCACTCGAAAAAGTAAAGCCTACGCGCTCTATTCGTCGCTTGGAGATAGTGCCACAAATGTCCGTAGCACGTGATTTGCGCTATTTAGAAAAAATAGATTTTAGCTACCGCGAATTGGCCGATTTATCGCAGCTTTTCATCATAGATGACCCCGATCGTTTGCTGTTTTTCTTTCAGCGAAAAATTAATGGCATGAAAGTGCGCGAACGGGCGAGTGTATATAATAGCCTATTCCGCCAAAAATGGTTCGATGACTATTTACGCAGCGAACAGTATGACCGTCGCGCAATTATTCGCCTACGCTCTACCCTTGAAGACTACCTGACGAGCGGGCAGCGCATGAGTCGCTTTGAACGACAAACCACTATCCTAAATATTGCAAAAGTAGACAACCTCAAACAATTGCTAGAAATAGAACTCACGAACACCTTCAACGTAGATGTGGACGATCGCGCTAAGGCAGAACTCCAACGCAATATCATCGCGCAAGCAACTTATGCGGATATTCCTATGCTATTGCGGCATTATGAACAATTGAGTCCAGCACTAGATTATAATTTTTTGCATACTGATTTCGGATTGCCCATTTTCGACCTCGATAGAGACCGACGCAGAGCTATCCAAAACTTGCATCGTACAAGCGATAGAAAGGTATTTTACAAACAGTTCTTGAGAGCCTTTCGCATTAACTTTGAAACCAATGGTAAACTGGATTATCAAAAAATATACGATATTCTGCGCTACGACATTGTGCGCCCCTTTGCAGGTGAAAATAAAATCCGCGACTACTATGCCTATGGCATCATTAAGCTACTCGAATTTGAATTTGATACACGCCTCGGCTTCCACCCAAAACTCAATGAAAACCAAACCCTCTACCAATATGATAGCAGCGAACGCGCTAAAGCTTGGATAGACTATCTCCTACGCCGCAAACTCGCCAAACCTATCGAAAATGAAGTGCCTGCTTTTATGGGATGATTTTCAGATTCTAGCTACTTTCGACGATTATTGTCTTGAGAACGTGGGCAATAAGACTTCTGAATGTTTTATGTAAAAAACCTACTCTTTTGAGATTGATAAATACAGAGCGATTGTTTAAGCAAATCGGCTTGACAACCACTCTGTACTTATAAAATTACTATTACCAAGCTAGATATTATTCTAGCTTTATAATTTTTCCTTGCGTAATCCCTCTTGGGCTAAGAATTCGATACCAATAAATTCCTGATGGAAATCCTTTTAAATCAATTGTCTTCTGATAACCTTCTGTCCATTTCTGCTCAATTATCAAGTTTCCACCAGTATCAAAGCATAGGATATTGCCTTCTTCTATAGCAGGGCGTTGTAGTGTAAAGCTATTTTTAAAAGGGTTGGGATATACTAAAGTTTTAGTGTGTTGAAATGGTGTTCTATTCTCTGAATTATTGCAGCTTGGAGAAATGAAAAATTTATAATTGTCGCAGCCTGTTTGTATATCTAATATACGCAGAATAAGATTTTCCCCAATAGGTACGACAAAGGTATAAATATCATCTACATCGTCTTGAGAAATGGTATCTTGATTGACTAACCAAAGTTGTGTAGTATCTTTGAGAATGCTCAAGAAATAAGTATTATCATTTTCACTGCAAGTAGGCCAAATTAGCACCTCAACTTTAGGACTTTCTGCTATTTCTACCTCTAATGCTTCAACATATATACAAGAATCTGAGCGACTTGCTTCAACACTATAAATGCCCGCGTCATTTATTTGAATGCTTCTAGTCGTGTCTCCTGTATTCCAAAGATAGTTTTGAAAACCGCTAGTAGCAGTTAATATAGTAGATTGCCCCGAACATAATTCGTTTTGCTTTATAATCTCTAAGTCATTAGCTTGTTCAAGTACATCAAATGTAATAACGCTTGTTAATACACAATATTCATTAGTCGTACTAACTGTTGCTTCGTAAGTACTTGCCTGATTTACTGAAATAGAAGAGGTGGTTGCCCCTGTATTCCATAAATAGTTTGCATCCATTAAATCCGAATTTGTAGCATCCAATACTATTTCTGTTGATTTGCAATCAAGCTGTTTAGTAAATACAGCATCTTTAAGGCTATTACATTGTAAAGGTATATTAGTGGTCATGGTGGAATTGATAGTGTAGGTCATTGAATCAGTCATCCAAAAAGGGGCAATATTCAAGAGTTGAACAGTGCCTTCTCCTGATAAATTTTCTATTTCAAAATGACCATTTTCGTCCGTATAATAAATGGTACTATCTGCTAAATGTAGTAATTCGATATTGGATAGACCTACTTCTGTACTATCTTTCGTACTATTACCATTAATATCGTGAAAAACACTTCCTATTAGAGTATTAGTAGTGGAACTGATTCTGCAAAGCGAATCTAAAGAATAGAAAACGGCGGTCTTGTTTGTACGATAAGACAGGTTTGTAGGATCGTTAGACAAACCAAAGCCAAATACATATCCACCAACATTATTTGGAACAATATTGGAGGAGAAACCACCATTATTCTTTGTAAATGTATGTTTTTCATTCAAGTCTTTATCAAAACAAGTTACCACTAAATCTTCATTTGTCTCAGGTGAGCTAAAAAGAATGGCTATGGAATTATCCTGAATAGCGATATCAGAAATCCAAAGTGAGTATAATGAGTCTTCAGGTTTATATCCAGGTATTGATACTACGCGCTGTAATTCACCTATTTTGTTAATAGTACCTAGCCGATAATTTTGGTCTAAAAAATCACCTGTTGAAGCAGCAAAATAGATATTGCCTGCTTCATCAGATGTCACTGCATGAACTCGACCTTCAAATGTCTGATTTGACAATATCCACTGTCGATTCAAGTTACTATCAAAACTCGATATTTGACCAAAATTTGAAGAGTCAAAGGTTATCAAACGACCATCTTTTGTTACTATCATATTTCTAGGGTTTGTACCTGTTTCACTAAGCAGCACTCTTTTTAATAACGTTCCATTTGAGCTATACTTTTCCAAGTAATTTCTTCTTGAAGAACTATAATAATTTAACATAGCGATGGTCGAATCACTCAGAATTACTGCTCTCAAAACTGCTGCTGAGGATGCAATTTCAAATAATTCCAATATCTGTCCCTGTTTGTCATGAATTGTTACATCTATTGCGTTACCCTCTTCAAAAATACTTGCCTCTGTCGAAAAACTATATATTTTGTCTTGAAAAACAAACTTTTTCCGATTTGGCACGCCTTCTCCTAAGCCCAAGATATTTCCAGAACCATCAAGGCGCAAGGTGTGATTCTTGCCTGATATTAGGTATTCCCCTTGATAAAATTCTCCTATAACAAAGCTTTCAAATATTTCTTGGATTTCTTCCACTTCTGTTTCCCAAGATTGAGCAAAAATTTGAAAAGTAAATAAGCAGCCTAACAGTAATAGAAAGCTTGGCTTGATAGTAATAAACATGGTATATGAGTTTATTATAAATTATAAAAATGCTAAATTAATAGAAATTCAGACAATAATTATACCGTTGTAAAAACAATCTTAGATGGTTCTCAGACAAGTCCCATGTCGAAGCCGAAGAAAAAGCAATTAAACCACTATTAATCAGTCAAAGTTTCATCACAAATACGCCAAATCAACCCAGCTCAATCGTTACAGAATTGTTAATCTTTTCTTATTCAGCTTTCTTTCACAAAATAAGATATACGCAAAATCTATTTTTGTAGCGTGTTAAAGATTTTTATTAAATAGGTATCAAGTACTAGGTATTAAGTATCAGGTACAATTTTCCTAATACTTAATACATTGTACCTAATACTTTTCCTCTCAAATTAAACAACTAAAAGATGCGCAGATTAGCATTCGTATGTTCGTTCGTTCTATTGACCATAAGTGCAGCCCTAGCACAAAAAGGCCCTGTAAAGTGGTCGTTTGATGCCAAGCAAGTAGAAGCAGGTCAGTATGATGTCACTTTTACCGCCACTGTGCAAGACGGTTGGTACATCTACTCACAGCATATCGGGGATGATGGCCCAATTCCTACCAATTTTCAATTTGAAAATAAAGAAAACTTTACCTTCGTGGGTGAAACTACAGAAGAAGGCAAGCGCAAAGAAGGCTACGATGAGATTTTCGGGATGAAATTAATCAAGTTTGCTGGTACTGTAACCTTCACGCAGCGCGTTAGTACAAAAGATGCAGGGCAAAGCCTAAAAGGTTATCTGGAATACATGACCTGCAACGACGAGCAATGCCTGCCTCCTACGGAAGTAGAATTTGATATTCCATTAAGCGTCGAGTAAATATAATTATTAGTAGAGGGTAGAGAGATATTATTATTTTCAAAACAAATCTCTCTACCTCCATACCAAATTTTTTATAGCATTTATGAGAACCGCAGCACTAAGTTTCCTGTGTTTTTTCCTTTGGAACGCAATCACATTCGCACAAAACGACTTACCCGTAGCTTGGAATTTCAGCACCGAGGAAGTCGGGGAAAATGAATATAATCTGATTTTTACTGCCGATATTGAGGACAAATGGGCAGTCTATTCCCAATTTATTGAAGAAGGTGGCCCAATACCGACGACCTTCTACATCGAAGAAGGCGATCATTTTGAAGCCTTAGGTAAAATAGAAGAGTCGGAAGAAAACCGTAAAGTAACTCAAGACCCCGTCTTCGATATGGAACTCATCAAGTTCTATAAGCAAGCCGTTTTCACGCAGCGCGTAAAAGTAACAGATGCTTCCACGCCTATCAAAGGCTACTTGGAATACATGACCTGCGACGACGAACAATGCTTGCCCCCTACCGAAGTCGATTTCAATTTTGAATTTAAGGCAGATGATGGCAAGCCTGTTGATTGGGCATTTAGTCATAAAAAAGTAGGCGAAGGCGAATATGACCTTATCCTCACCGCTACGATGGATAAAGATTGGTCTATTTACTCGCAATATTTAGAAAGTGAAGATGGACCAATTCCGAGCAGCGTAAATTTTGAAGCAGGCGCACACTTTGAAGCGGTTGGTAAAACAGAAGAAGCAGCCGCAAAGCCTGATGACAAAAAAGCAGGTTTCGATAAGATTTTCGAGATGAATGTGGTGAAGTACTTCAACAAAGCCATCTTCACACAGCGTGTAAAAGTAAGCGATGATAGCAAGCCTATCACGGGCTATCTAGAATATATGGCTTGTGATAAAGAACAATGCTTGCCGCCTACGGAAGTGGATTTTTCCTTCGCGCTTTCGGCAGCAGCAGCAGGTAGTACAGCAGTAGTACCACCTACTTCTGGAGAAGGTGGAAAACCAGATTTCTTAAATTGGGATTTTGGCAATACCGAAACACTAACTTCCTGTGATGACCAAAAAGTGGTGGAAGAAGTGTCCGATACTAGTTGGCTGACCATTTTTCTTTTAGGTTTTGGTGGTGGTCTATTAGCATTGCTAACGCCTTGCGTATTTCCGATGATTCCACTAACGGTAGGTTTTTTCACCAAGAGTAGTAAAGACCGTTCGACGGGTATTCGTAATGCAGTAATATATGGGCTTTCGATTATCGTGATTTATGTGGCACTTGGCTTACTTATCACCTCTGTTTTCGGGGCAGATGCCTTGAATTTACTCTCCACGAATGCCTTGTTCAATATTTTCTTTGCCATACTCTTCTTTGTATTTGCTTTATCGTTCTTTGGTTTGTTTGAAATTACGCTACCAAGTTCGTGGGCAAATAGAACCGAAGCACTATCTGATAAAGGTGGCTTGATAGGAATTTTCTTTATGGCATTTACGCTTTCGTTGGTGTCTTTCTCTTGTACCGGCCCTATTATCGGGACGCTATTAGTAGAAACAGCAACAGGTGGTGGTCCTACTATTTTTGGTCGCATTCCAGTCGGACCGCTAGTAGGTATGTTGGGCTTCTCTACAGCCTTGGCATTACCGTTTGCCCTATTTGCAGCCTTTCCTTCTTGGTTGAATTCTTTGCCAAAATCAGGTGGTTGGATGAGCGATGTGAAAGTAACACTTGGGTTTGCAGAAATAGCTTTTGCGTTAAAATTCCTTTCTGTAGCCGACCTAACGATGGGCTGGAAAATATTGCCATATGAAGCCTTCATCGCTGTTTGGTTAATTTGTGCTTTAGGTTTAGCATTGTACTTCTTTGGTTTCATTAAGTTTCCTGTGAATTACACGATGCCTAAACGCACGCCTAAGCGCATGGCGATTGGAGTAGTTGCTCTTTTATTGGGAGCTTACTTTGCAATGGGTTTTCAATACAATGATTTATCTAAAACTTTCACTACTCCACCGCTATTGAGTGGGTTAGCACCTCCTGCGGGGCATAGCTATATTTACCCGAATAAGTGTCCACTAAACTTGAATTGTTTCAAGGACTTCGAGGAAGGTTTGACCTATGCTAGAGAAGTGCAAAAACCAATTCTACTAGATTTCACAGGACATGGTTGCGTGAATTGTCGCAAAATGGAAGATCAAGTCTGGAGTCAAGATGGTATCTCTAGTATCATTAGTGATGAATATGTTTTGATTTCCCTATATGTAGATGAACGTAAAAAATTAGAAGAACCCTACGTTTCTATCTTTGATGGACGATTACGAAAAAATGTAGGTAATAAATGGGCGGATTTTCAGCGCGAATATTTCAATCGTCAGTCGCAGCCTTATTATGTCTTAGTCAATCCGAATGGAGGTAGCGATGCCAAAAGTTTAAGCGTACTCAATGCGCCCGTAGCTTATACACCTGACGAGGGGGCTTACCAATCCTTCCTAGAGTGCGGCTTGGATCGGTTTAAAACTGCCAAGCGTAC
>JAHDCQ010000003.1:0-11197 GCA_020629845.1 Saprospiraceae bacterium
TGAAAGGACGCGAAGTATTTGAACAAACAGCGGAGTTCCAAGTAGGTGAAAACCGCATTGAACTGGATGCTACGACGCTTCAAAGTGCAGGCTTGTATTACTACCGCCTTGAAACAGCGAATCAGGTCATCACGAAATCAATGATGCTGATCGCTCAATAGAAAACCATACATCCCAAAAGCTTGAAGGTACTAGTCTATTTGTTAGGCTAGTACTTTTTTAATTGTACACGCAAATGCAGAGTTTTATCTTTTTTTTGAAGCTCTAATTTTACTCAATATATTATCACAAAAAAGGCTAAAATCAGTATCAATGTTCAATTGATGATTAATAAAATCTGTTGCAAATGTAACAGCTCTTTGTTTTTCACCAATAGAAAGTAATTTAACTAAGACATTATATATTTTATCAACACTTCTATCTTTTTTCATAAAAATCATAACTTTACCTAACGCACTAGGCTCTGTCTTTAACATTCCTCTGCCATAAGTCTTTGCATTAACTTCTAATGATAACTGACCATAAACAGATAATATGCTAACATGAATCCACTTTATTTCCGTAATAGTTAAATTTTTAAAGTAAATTCTATGAATTGAATTTGTACACTGGATTCCTTTATTGTTGACAACAAGATAAGGTATAGTACTTACTCTATAAGGGAAAAAAGCATCTGGTATTTTTCCTAGTTTTATAGAATACCAAGGCGACCTATTTTTAGAATGTGCTCTTAAATGAAAGTTTGAATCTTCTCCAAGTTTAATAAATGACTCGACAGAATCGTAGTCTTGCTGATTTAAACAGACAATTCTTTTTAAATTTTCACACCCGTTATTTAGGTAATCTACTAGCTCTCTAGTTCCTGATAATATTGGTTTTAGCTTAGTTTTAGTGATATTTAACTCAGAAAAATCTTGTTCAGATTTTATAAAAAAATTATTCGCGCCAGTTACGATTCCTATTTTAGTATCAGCAACTTCCTTAAATTCTTTAAATCCTAGCTTCTTTAATTGGCATAAAATCTTTTCTGTTTGTTCACTTTTGAATGGCAACACTTTTTTGGATAAAAAATTCTTTTCTCCTATGCAACTATATTTAATCTGCTTATTTAAATCCAAAGAATTAGCAAACTTTATAGTTTTAGTAGTAAATCCAAAGCCTTCCATCCAAACCAATAAAACTCTCTCTTCAGCCGAGTCAAAAAAAGGATTGTTGAGTGCTAAAATTTTTATTGATTCAAACTGATTAAGTAACCATTTTCTTAATGGCTGAGCATAATCTGCTTGAATAAATGACCATGGCAAAACTGCTCCCAAATCACCACCTTTTTTTAGGTGAGAAATAGATTTCACAATGAAATATGCCCATAAATCAGCCTTATTATTCAAAATATTTAATTGCGTTACATCTTCTCTGTAAGAATTTATTTTTTGTATCTGTTGATTTTGCCGCCTCACATAAGGAGGGTTAGTTAATATAACTTGGAACTTATGATTTGTTGAGAATTGAAAAAAATCTTCTTCCTTTAGATTTGCTTGTGGCAAATGTTTCAAGAGACCATTTACAGGGTTTGTATCACAACCAAATAGACTTAATTTATCTAAACTAAATGACTTTTGTTTACATGCTTTTTCAGCAGCTAAAAGTAATGCACCTCCACCGTATGCAGGGTCAAAAATAGATGCATCTCCTTTTTTAATCAAGGGAAATGCGAGATGAAATGCTAATTCATCAGGTGTGTAGTAAATACCATGCTTTCTTATATCAATACCATTATAATTCTTTACCATAACAAAAGTCTCTAAAAAGAAAATTACTTTTATGACTACTGCTAAAAAAACGATTTATCCTTTCGTAATAGCATTTTATCAACAGGTCTTCATTATTTTTAATTAGCCCCCTCCATTCTGGAGTTTCTGAAATTTTATTTGTCTTTTCACTTTTAAATTCACAAAATATCAAGTCTAATAACAATGCTAAATTAGTAGGTACAATATTAATTCTTGGCAAAGATAACCAAGGAAAAACATTTGAATCGTCAATTGCTAATTTTGTCATTTCAGGTGTTGCACTTCCTCCATACTGTAAATGATAAATAGGTTGTTTATCGACAGGATTTACGTTAGGAGCAAAATCGAAATGAAACTTTCTTATGATAGTTGGCGGGTTATAAAAATCATCCAATATAATAACCTGATAGGTACACTCGGAGAATTCTGGTTTTACCATAACTTCAACAATAATCTTTTTCTTTTTGCCTTGGATATCTAGATTTAGATGTCCACAAAAATTGAAAGAGTATTGCGTTGTTCTCTTTCGTTTATTCTTGGGAGGTTTTCTATTCTTGTATAGATTATATCCTATAGTAGCTGCATTTGAAAAAGCAGGAAAAAAAGATGTAATCTGTGAGTTTCCTTGAATAAAGCTTAGTGTTTTAATTTCATTATTGAAGAAATCAACATATGTCAAATGGTCTTCAGAAATTTTCATATTTACGCTGGTTTCATTATCCTTAACTCTTCAAAAAAAAGCATATTCTCAAAGCTAGGATGAGCTTCAGTATTTTTTAATTTCATAGGATGCCAATTAGCATCACTTGTTGTATCTTCTGCTGCCACAGTTTCAGGAAAATTTTCACCAGCTACATAACATTTTGAAAAATCATTAGGGCTAATGTCACTCAAATTCCTTCCAATTTCCCATGGAAGTCCAATTTCTTCTACTTCTTCACCTAGTATATTCAACACCTTACTTTTCCACCATCTTTCTTGAGTTTTATTAGAAAAAACACCTTTGTATTTAGCATTTTCAAAGATATTCTCAACTTTTGCAAAACCCTCTTGGTTTAACCCTAAAAATGTAGCTACCCATATTCTATTATATAAAAATCCAGGTCTTTCTAGCAAAACAGAAGAAAACCACCTATATATTTCAACTAATAAACTTTTATCTTCTAAGTTTTCTTTTATTTCTTTGGGAAGTATTTTTTTAATTTTTTCTCCATCTTCCTCTGAAGACTTTAATAAATCAATTATAGCATCAATAGATGTGAGCTGTCTTTTCTTCATCTCACGGAAGCCCAATGCGACTGCTTGTATTACAAAATAATTATTTGAAATGGCATCAATCGGATACATTCCTTCATAGGCTGCTTTATGTCTCACATCTACCTCGCTTAGAGATACTCCTGTGATTGATATAATTGGACAATTGGGCCATTGCTCGCGAATATAGAAGGCTGCGGTAGAACCAGTTTTGTAAGTAATTGAATCTGCGTTATTCAAGCTATGATCCATCAAAATCAAATCTGGCTCTTCACCTAATATTAATTCGCTTAATTTCTCATCTACTGATTTATTTTTCAGTCCAATAAACTTTACCTGAGCAGATAATGACTCTCCGAGGTTTTTCGCATCTTTTTCGCGCTCTGGATTGTCATCAATCCAAACAATTTTTAGTTTTTCTGTCATGAAATTTGAATTTCTAGTTTTGAAGCCCAACTTAAATCTGGCTTTTTAAATTGAATAGTCCCGCCGTGTGCCAAGACTATTTCCTTGACGATTCCTAAACCAAGTCCAGAACCTGTTCCTACTATCATACTATCCTCTGGGTTTAATTTTTTCTCTAGATTGTAATACAGCTCACCTTCGGGGTCTGCAACAAATGGTATGAATACTTCTTCAAATTTACTTGAATCTAACCCTATGCCAGTATCTTCTATGATTATGAAAGTAGAATCATCTTCAACTCTAGCACTTAATTTAATTTTCCTTTCTTTTCCACCTGCAATAACAGCTTTAATAGAATTTGACAAAATATTTAACAATATAGAATAAAGTTCTGCTTCTAATATGGATTTTATGACTATATTATTAGCAACACCATCGTGGTTTACTTCTATATCATACTTTTTGATTATCAACTCAAGAATTTTCTCGACTTTTATAATCTTAGCTTTCAAAGCAATTCTACCATGTTTAACATTGACTCTATTAGAGCTAATGAATGTAGTCATCTGCAACAGTTCGTTAAGGCGATTTTTTAACTCTTCAAAGCCCTTACTAATATCTAAAATAGTATTTTGACTAGCTCCCGTAAGAGACTTAGCTATTAAATTTAATGAATTTTTACTCTGTTCTAATAAGCCTAATAGCGACTTAACTTCATGAGAAAATATATGCAAAAGCGTTGAAGTAGAAGCTATAAGTCTTAAATGTGAAAGTTCTACTTGAATGGAATCATTATATTTTCGGATTGCTTCGGTAGCTTTATTTAAAGAGATTTCAACCTCCTTTTTATCTTGAGGATCCAGACTTTCTGAAACTTTTCTAATATTTGTATCTATATAAGATAGTGCCTTATCCACTACCGTATTAATTTCAAATCTTTCCTCAACAAGATGTTCAAATTCTTCCTTAGCACGCTCCGCTATCTTTCTGGTTTCTAATCGAATAGAATAATCTCTTAAAATAGTAGTCCAATCAATTGCAAACCTTACAAATCTTTTGAGTTGTTCCATCTCTGGACTATCTAAAAATCCTTCTCTACTAGCTTTCATCTCGAAACCTTTTGCCTGATAGCCAATTTCTACGCTACCAATATAGCTCTTCATAGAAAGCATATTTAGCAAAGCGCGCTTTGCGTCTACACCTCTAAGCGACTCGGCAAAGACAAGTAATTCATTTTTTGGTGAGCCTTTCCTAAGTCCTCTATCACGGTCAATATTTAGCCAATCATCGTTTCCATAAGGATACACACGGAATCCTCTATATTTAACATGAACACCACCCCATTCTGATAATATCTCTTGTAGGTTTTGCTTAGATATAACACTAGTGTCCCTCATTTGAGACCTATCCTCTACCATTATCCCAACTTCTAGTTTTATATCATTTAATTTTGAGAATGTAATATCAGATGTTATGGTATGTCTTCCTAATAGGTGAGCATTTAACTCACAAACTGCTTGATGTTTTTTATTGATATAAGCAGTTAATGTTCCCCATCCTGCATTTATAAAATCTTCTCTTATATCTCGTATACCTCCTTCAAAGTTAGATGCGGATAACATTACTAAGAATCCAGGGTCTTCATCAAAACCTTTTCTTTTTGTGCCTCTATTTGCTACTAGAACAGCAAGTTGTCTTTTTAGCCAATTTAGCCCTCTTGTGTTCCATTCTTCAGCAATATTTTCAATTATTAAGGTTGTACCAGTATATCCTTCATTTAAGTTTGTTTGATTCCCCTTGCATTTAATTTCTGTTACATCTGTTCCTGCTTCAAAGTCTTCCCATGGAAAAACTACTTCGGTTCTTTGAATATTCCTTTGTTTTCCTGTACAATCACCTTTCTCTGTACCATTTGTAATTAGTGTTAGCTTCGAGCCAAGTCGTCTACACGAAAACCTACCAATCCCTTTCGCTCCAGTAAGAGGTCGTCCAAAATAACTAGATACATTATTCGGTTTATCTTTATTAGTAGTGGCAATACGCATCCAATAATCGCTAACAGCATTGAAATTCATTCCAGTACCGTTGTCAATTATCTTTATAAAATCTTTCCCTTCTTTATCAGCATCGAATATTACTTCAACCTCAGTGGCATCAGCATCATAAGCATTTTTCACAAGCTCCGAAAGAGCCAAATGAACAGTCTCTACTAGCTTTTCACCTAGTTCTTTTAGTAAAGCACTATCTACAGTAAATTGTAAAGTCTTTTGCATTGAGAATTAAGAGTTCTAAATCTTCCAATGTAAAAAAGAAAATTAATCTTTCCAAGAAAATTATCGCTTTTCAAAAAAGAAGCAATGAATTTTTTAGTTTAAAATCCCATTTTCTCTCTTATTTTTGCAGCCGCTTATGAAATGGATAAAAAATATAGCAATTACGCTGGGAATCTTATATGTGCTAATGTGCGGCATCCTCTACTTTTTTCAAGAGCGAGTCGTATTCAATCCATATAAGTTACCTGAGCATCATAGTTTTGGCGTGGGGGAAGAGGTGGAAATACCACTAGAGAAGGACCTCACTATGAATTGCTTGATGATAAAGGAACCAAACACTAAAGGCGTGGTGTTGTACCTGCACGGCAATCGAGGCAATATAGGTTTTGGTATCTATCAGAGTCGCTATATGAAAGGACGTGGCTATGATATATTCATTCCCGATTATCGTGGCTATGGCAAGACTGAAAGCTATCCGAGTTCTCAAGTTCAAGTTTTACATGACGTGAAAATTATGTATGAGTATTTGAAACGAACATATGAGGAAAAGAACATCATTATTATAGGCTATTCATTAGGAACAAGTATGGCGAGTTATTTAGCTTCGCAGTACAATCCAAAGGAATTGGTTTTAGTCGCGCCTTTTACGAGCTTAACGGATATTAAAAATCAATATTTGTGGTTTACACCCGATTTTTTGATGAAATATCCACTTCAAAGTGAAGAGTTTTTGAAAGAAGTGCGCTGTCCGATTACCTTAGTACACGGTACCAACGATCGCGTAGTTGCCTATAAATATTCCACAGAATTAGTCAAAATACACCCTGAACGCACCGAGCTTATCACCATAAAAGGGGAAAATCATAGAGGCATTTTGTTTGATTTAGCATTCAAAAATGCCTTAGATAATATATTGAAATAAAATGTATTAAGTATTAAGTATTAGGTATTAAGTCCTTGTGTGGCTTGTACCTAATACTTAATACTTAATACCTGATACAACCTAGATACATGAGTTTATCAACACGCTACAACCCAAAAGACACGGAAGGACGCTGGTATCAGCACTGGATGGAAAAGAACTACTTTCACTCTGAACCCGATGAGCGAGAGCCGTACACTATCGTCATTCCACCGCCAAACGTCACGGGTCGTCTGCACATGGGACACATGTTGAATAACACCATTCAGGACATTTTGATTCGGAAGGCACGTCTGGAAGGCAAAAATGCGTGTTGGGTACCTGGTACGGATCATGCGTCTATTGCTACGGAAGCTAAAGTCGTAAAGAAACTCCGCGAAAAAGGTATCAAAAAATCCGATTTGACACGTGAAAAATTCCTAGAACATGCCTGGGAATGGAAAGAAGAATACGGTGGTATCATTCTCGACCAATTGAAGCGTTTGGGCGCGTCTTGCGATTGGGAACGTACGCGCTTTACCCTAGAACCTAAGCTTTCAGAAGCCGTACTAAAAGTATTTGTTAGCCTCTATAAAAAAGGAAAACTCTATCGCGGCTTGCGAATGGTAAATTGGGATCCGCAGGCACAAACCGTGCTTTCGAGTGAGGAAGTGATACATGGCGAAGAAAATGCACGGCTTTTCCATATTCGCTACCGCATTAAGCGCACACGCAAGCAATATATCACCATTGCTACACAGCGTCCTGAAACTATAATGGCGGATAGTGCGATTGCCGTAAATCCGAAGGATGACCGCTATAAACACTTAATCGGTAAAGAGGCTTGGATTCCATTAATCAAACGTGCTATTCCTATCATCGCGGATGAGTATGTGGATATGGAATTTGGTTCGGGGGCATTGAAAATCACGCCTGCTCACGACCCGAATGATTATGAAATTGGGCAACGCCACAATTTGCCTGTTATTGATATTCTCACGCCTGACGGAAAGCTGAATAAAAAAGCAAAAGTACTGGTGGGCGAAGACCGCTTTGATGCGCGTAAAAAAATCAAAAAGCTACTAGAAGCAGAAGATGCCCTCGTAGAACTAGAGGATTATCGCACCAGTATTGGACGCTCGGAGCGCACCGATGCGGTAGTAGAACCACGCTTGAGTAAGCAATGGTTTTTGGATATGAAAGCTTTCGCTGCGGAAGCTTTGCGCGCGGTGGATAGCGGAGAAGTAAATTTCCACCCGCCGCACTTTTGGAATATGTATAATAGCTGGCTGAATGAGGATAATATCCGCGACTGGTGTATTTCGCGCCAGCTTTGGTGGGGGCAACAAATCCCTGCGTGGTATTATGAAGATGAAGTATTTGTAGCAGAAACAGCAGAGGAAGCTCTGACTCAAGCACAAGAAAAGTTAAACAAACCGAACTTAAAACTCAAAGACCTCAAGCGCGACGAAGACGTGGTAGATACTTGGTTTTCCTCTTGGTTGTGGCCGCTTTCGGTATTCGATGGCTTTGAGACGCAAGAAGAATTGCGCTACTACTACCCTACTAGCACCCTAGTGACGGGTTGGGACATCATGTTTTTCTGGGTAGCGCGGATGGTAATTGCGGGTTATGAATTTGCGCCTGAATTATTGGGCAAAAAACACGCCCCCATGCCTTTCCGCGATGTCTACTTCACGGGTATGGTACGCGATGAGAAGCGGCGCAAAATGAGTAAATCGCTCGGCAATTCGCCTGATGCTTTGTCCTTGATTGACAACTATGGCGCGGATGGTGTACGCTTTGGGATGATGGCAGCAGCAGCAGCAGGCAATGACATCATTTTCGACGCGCCTATTGATCCTAAGACAAAAACGGTACTGAATGAAAGCCAACGTTGCGAGCAAGGAAGCAAATTTTGCAATAAAATGTGGCAAGCTTTGCGCTTGGTACGTGGTTGGGAAGTAAAAGATAGTGCGCCTGACGATATAAACAAATTAGCTGTACAATGGCTAGAAAATAAGCTGCATCAAACGCTAGAAAGCGTGGAAAAAAGCATGAGCGAATTCCGCCTTTCAGAAGCTTTGATGGATTTATATAACTTTATTTGGGGCGATTTTTGTTCGTGGTATTTAGAAATGGTAAAGCCACCTTATGAAAAACCGATTGACCGAACTACACGCGACCAAACCATTGCGTTCTTTGAGCAATTGATGACCATTTTGCATCCATTTATGCCCTTCGTGACGGAGGAAATTTGGCATGAATTAAAGGAGCGTAAAGCAGGAGAAGATTGCGTAGTCAGCCACTACCCTAGCCTACAAGCCTATGATAAAGGTTTGATTGCTAAAGTAGAACAGGCGAAGGATGTTACCTCCAAAGTGCGTGAAATACGTAATAGTAAAAACATTCCGCAAAAGGAAGCCTTACAGCTTTTCGCACAAATCAGCGATAGTGCCAATGCCTTATTCCAGCAAGAAGGCTTGCAAGATATGATTGTGAAGATGGCAAATCTGACCGATTTGGTCTTGACCAGCAATGATGATATATCGAGTACCATTTCCTTTATTTCAGGTACAGAAAAATATTTCCTAGAAGTCAATTTAACGATTGATGTAGAAGCAGAATGCAAACGCCTGAAAGAAGAGTTAGAGTATCAAGAAGGCTTTGTAGCGAAAGTGTCGAAGAAGTTAAGCAATGAACGCTTCGTCAATAATGCGCCTGCTGCTGTGGTAGATAAAGAGCGTAAAAAACAAGCCGATGGAGAGGAACGCATTAAGATTCTGAAAGAAAGTATCGCGCAATTGGGTTGTGCATAGGATATATAGCCCCTATTTAATCAAATCAACACGTACCATTTTTTCTTCTTATAAGGATAGGTAGAAGTCGAGCTTTTTAAAAAAGCTCGACTTTTGTGTTATACGCAATTCAGTTAATGATGTCGTATAAATAAAATGAATTTCTTTGTTGTCAGATGAGGCAAAAAACGTAGTCATAGCTTCGCTACGGTGAGGCTTTTTAACGAAATATGACAGCAAAGAAAACATTTTATGTACGACATGCTTAATTGAATTGCGTATTAATACCCAATACCATACTGTCGCTTTTCCTCCTCGCTGAGGGGTGGGAGTATTTTATCGTAGTAGGCTAGGACTTGGTCTTGAGGGATATTGGGATTGGTAATTTTTAGGATTTTGCCTTGTTTGTTTTCTGGGTGAGGAGAAGTAGTTATAACAAAATTTTTAGCGGCATGGGCTTCTTTGATGTCTATAGGTTGGCTTTGATGTTTGAATTGTTGATACATTTTTTTGCTTTCAATATTAAAGTTTACAAGCCCCTCTTTTACTGAAACGAATAAAAAATTTAAGCTTTCTGAAAAACGGTAGCTATGTCGATAGCTAGATTGAAAACTCCAGCTATGGTCATAATGATTACTATCGATAATATCATCAAATATTTTCACTATTTGTTTAGTTTGGATATCGAATAAGACTAGCTTAAGCATGAAATTCTCTTCTCTAGATGTTTCATATCGAGTTAAAACAGCCAAAAAATTAGAATTTTTTGAAAAACGATAGCTATCATAGAAACTTTCTTGATTATATGAATCATTATCGTTCTGGTATAAATAACTACTCGTAATATCATCAAATATCTGTATTATTTGTTTAGTTTGTATTTCAAAAAGTATTAATTTATCTGGATATGACTCTGAATATTCTTGTGAATGTTCTTGTGTCAAAATGACTAATAAGTTAGAATTTTCTGAAAAATGGTAGCTATTACGATAACTATAGCTATCATCACCATAGTCACCGTAATAGTTACTCTTGCTAATATTTTCAAAGGTTTTTACTTCTTGTTGAGTTTTAGTGTCAAATAAGATTAATTTAGGATTATAGGTATTCATTAAAACAACTAAATAATTAGAATTTTCTGAAAAATGGTAGCTATAATCATAGCTATAGCTATCTTCTCCACTATCGTTAAAATTAAGGTTTTCACTTATTGCAAGATTTTCAAAGATTTTCACTTCTTGCTTAGTTTTGGTATCAAATAAGATTAATTTAGGGTTTTCAAAGTTAGTTATAACAACTAAATAATTGGAACTTTTTGAAAAACGGTAGCTACATTCATAGTTATATTTATTTTTACGATTGCTATAACTCTTGGCAAGATTTTCAAAGATTTCCACTTCTTGTTTAGTTTCGGTGTCAAATAAGATTAATTTAGGGTTTTCAGAGTTAGTCATAACAGCTAAATAATTAGAATTTTTTGAAAAACGGTAACTATCTTTGTAGTTCACATTATATGTATGAGTATTACTTAATGCGAGATTTTCAAAGGTTTTTATTTCTTGTTTAGTTTCGGTATCAAATAAGATCAGTTTAGGGTTTTTTGGATTAATTAAGACAACTAAATAATTGGAGTTTTCTGAAAAACGGTAGCTGCGATTGCTTTTTACCATATTCTCAAAGGTTTTCACTTCTTGTTTAGTTTCAGTATCAAATAAGACTAATTTAGGGTTTTTTGGATTAATTAAGACAACTAAATAATTGGAGTTTTCTGAAAAA
>JAHDCQ010000003.1:11297-65682 GCA_020629845.1 Saprospiraceae bacterium
CGGTAGCTGCGATTGTAGTCGATAAGATTATTGCGACTTTCATCATAACTATCGTAATTGTCATTCTTGGCAATATTTTCAAAGGTTTTCACGATTTGTTGAGTTTGGTTATCAAATAAGATTAATTCAGGTGTTTCAGGATTAGTCATAACAGCTGTGTAGCTAGAATCAAAAGAGACTGTATAGCTCATTACTTTTTGAAAAGTATTAGCTAGAAAATTAGGTAAAGTGTCTAAAAGGTTTTGTGCTACTTCATTGTTTTTATTCAATTTCAAAGCCTCTTGAGACAAACGTAATGCCAATCGGTTATCATCTCGTTCTAAAGCTTCTTGAGCTTGGTTAGCTAAATTATTACTTGTTTTTATATTTAGTTCCGCTATTAAACGTGCTGCTTCGGCTATTTCTCCTGCTGCACGTAAGCTATCAATATGAGCTTTTTCTGCAACTAATTTTGCTGCTGCTTCTACGGAGTCTGCCCACATTTCTGCCCTTTCTGCCGCTTTTAATAGCTTCTCTGAATAGTCTTCTGCTTTTTGTGCTACTTCTAATAATCTATGTGCTTCCGCTTTGTTTTCATCAGCAATTATTTGTGTTTTATCTGCTCTATTTTGGGCTTCATCAGCTACTTTATTTCTACTATTCGCCCACCAAATCAAGCCACCCACTATCAAAGCTGCTATTAGCAAACCAATGCCTATCAAACGCTGCAATCGTCTATTTCGCGCTATTTGCGCCTGCTCCCGTTCTATTTGTTCACGTTCTGCCTGTGCTGCTGCATCTATAGCCGTTCTACTTTTTTCCACATAGTCCAGTATCGCGGCTTTTTGCTCCGCTTCCCATGCTATGCCGTCTATATAATTTTCCCAAGCATTTAGTTCTTTTTCGCCCAATAGTCCGCCCGTGCCGGCTTGGTGCAGTTGTTGGCGTTCTTCTAGGCTTTTCTTTATTTGGCGTAGGCGTTTATCGTGTTCGGGTAGGCGTTCCCAAATCTTTTCGGCTATAATATCGTGTGCGAGTTCTATTCGTTTTTCTTTCATTGGTTGTTTTTTTTAGCGGCTAATTTCCCATTAGCCACTAAATTTCAAGTTTGAGTAGCAGCAAGTTAGCGGATAAGAGGAAATTATCCGCTAACTGCCAACAAATCAGGATTCATATTCTTTTATTATTCGCATTTCACGGAAGGTGTTGATGCAAATATTAAATTCTTCTTCTGTGAGGTCGAAATCTTCGCGCAAGGCTTGGAAGTCTTCCTGCCGTAGTACTTTTTTGGTGCGCTCATTGGACACCAATTCGCCGAGTAGCTTTATCGGTACGCCTTTTTTTCCAATTTTTTCCTCTAATGCCAGCAATTGCTCATCTAGGAAATCGCCAAGCAGGTCATCAAAATCCTTCAACCGCGCTACGGAGTTAGCGGATAGTACAGGAGTGCCTCCTTGTCGGCGGTACTCCTCGCGGTATAAGCGATCGAGTAGCACTTGCAAGTAGGTGAGTCCTGTGCCAGAGCTGCTGCCGTCCAGCTTTTGCCATATCGCATCGGCTATCGCATCGCTATTTTCCACCTGTATTTTTTTAGTCGTTTCTAGGGCTTGTAGGGTTTTTCGTACCACTATTTTCACTTGCGCTTCCTCCAGTTGTCGTATTCTAAAGCGATTCTCAAAAATGCTAGGTACTAGAGCTTCATAGTCCCAAAGGTTCGCAATAAATTCCTCGCGCATCACCAATATCACCTTACAAGAAATGGGCGTTTCTAAGAGTTCCGCAAGGAATTGGAAAAATTGTTTTTGTTCCTCCTCACTAGGTTTTAGGATAAACAATTCCTCAAACTGATCGAACGTAATGAAGGTCGGCTTAAAGCTGTATCGCTCTAGCAGCCGCAGTCCTTCTATCGGGTCGCTAATATTCTCTTGCTTGGGGGCAAAAGGCGCGAGTTGCTCTTGCAACATACGCAACAAGGCCGCATTGATATCTTTATCGCGTCGGATATAGAGTTCTTGCCAGCGTGTTTCTGGAAATTTATTAGCCAATCCGCAGCGCACCATACTGGTTTTGCCCGTACCACTCGCCCCAAAGAACACAATCAGGCGCGTATCGAAAGTTTTGTCGTAGAGCAATTCCACTTCTCCTTCTCGTCCAAAGAAAAAATCTTTGTCCTCGCGCTCATAGGCACTCAAAAATTTAAATGGACTCTGCTCACTCATGGGTTTTTAGGTTTTTGATGTGTTCGCAAAAACTATCCCAGAGCATACGCACGGCTTCCAACTCTTTATTGCGGTAATTCTCAGGACGCAGTTTCGGAGGCAGAAAGAAGGCATTGTTCATGTCTTCGGCGAGTTGGTAGTGCAATTCATTTTCGGCGGTACGCCCTGCCCAAAAATGGATTTTGGGCGTGGCTGCGCTGCGCTTTTTCAATACATTTTCATCAATAATGAAGGGCGCAAGCGTGAGCGGGCTGTCTTCGCTACTAATATCCTTGGTCAGCACCACCGCCCGATTGCAGGTATAGCTTGCACGCTGCTGCTGCGTGATGCGCCAACGGGTGCTGTCGTTGCCGTGTAGTACCGCCTTGGCGTGCATAAAATTCGCCTTGCTATGCAGCAGCGATTTATAGACCTGTATATCATTTACACTCACCAATTGGTATTGGGTCAAGAAAATGCAATGTTTCAAGAGTACGCCCAAGTGGAATTCCGCCACTTTACAAAGCTGTACCACTTCACTGCTTGGAATAGCTGAGGATAACAGCGGCTGCTTCAAATGAAATTCCAAAAAATGATAAGCAGTCTGCGCTTCTGCTGCTTGTAGATTTTGTAGTGCCTTAGTCATTTCAGGAAAAATAAACTGCAAGTCGTTTTCCTCAAAAAAATGATAAATACTACGCGCCAACCAGATATAATCGAACTGTTCGGCAGTCTCGGCGGTGAGTTGACAATACTGCATAATGTCCGCTCGGTATTGGGCTTGTATTTGTAATGCAGCGTCGGGAATGAGTGCGCCTGTTTCTTCATCTTTTAGGAGTAGTACGCGCCATAAATCCGCCAAAGTGATGGCACAAAGAAGCTTTGACAGCAAGGTATAAACGTGTCGAATTTCTTCTAAGCGTCTGCGCCCTTCGGTCTCCGCTTCGGGTGTAAATAAATCCCGAATCTGAATACTTAGCACCGAAGGAAAGGCATCGTAAATTTTGCCTTGCAATTCAGGCAACATATTAGGGTCTTCGTCCTCGGCTAGATAGCTTTGCCAAAGCGTTTCGCAGGCTTCATCCAAAGCACCTAAACCCTGAAAAATTTCGCGCACTAGGGCTTTATTGCAATCTTCATCGTGCAACGGAACGATTGCTTGATAATCCATAGTACTTGCTGGCATCGCTTGCGGACTTGGCAATTGCCATTCCAAGTCGGCTGCATCATCGGCATAGAGTCCCCAAGGGAGTTCAGCCTCATTTTTTAGAACTTTGAGTCCTCGCTGAACAATTTCTATATTCGGTTGCTCTTGATGGAGTTTGGACTTGGCGGTATCAAAGGCTTGCTGTATGTTTTTACCATGTCCAAGCGCATCATAAAAAGCAGTAGCAAAACTTACGGAAGCCGTATCTTCAATCGGTGAAGCGGTGGCAATAATTGCTTTCACGCCTTGCTTTGCTAAAGCTGCTACTTGTGCTTTGTTGGAGCAGCCATTGAGGAACACCAATTTTAAATTTTGCTGCATCCCGATGAGTACGCTCAGGTGGTCGGCACGAGCATATGTCCCATCGAGTTTTAGAAACGTGGCATTGGAATGTCCTGAATAATGAAATATCGCAATGCGATTATGGTAATGATTGAAGGTGCGGTAAATCTCATCCAAGCTGCTTTGGGGTAGCGGTTCTAGGCTTAGTTGTAGGTTGTCCCGTGCATCCGTCAAAGCATGACTGATAGCTTTAAATTCTTGTTCTAATTCCAATCTATATCGCGCGTCATTAGCATACGCGCAGCAGACTATGGGCGGCTTATTTTTCATTATTGGGTCGCTTTGTGGGGTAAATATAGGGAGAATATTATTTTTTGGAAAAAGGAAGGGAAAAAGGTGGGTATAACAAATTGCAAAAAGGGCAGCACAACAAAACTACCTATCCTTTTCAAAAACCAAATCATTACCATCAATCAGTAGACTTCTCAATAGAACTCGCGTGATCTTTGATAATGTACCACTCCTCTTCCATTTTTTCTAGCGCATAGCTCACAATCATTCGATTGAAGTAGGGTTTACCATCGCGTTCAGCTTCGCGGTAGACAATTTCTGTGATAGCAATGCCCATTCGCTCCCCTACTTCGGTATTTAGAATTTTCGTTTCAAATGTCCAAGTGGTATCTTGAAACCAAGCTGCATGATACTGCATGAAAGTATCTACAGATTCCATAATTTCTGCACCTGGCAATATCAATTGCATATTCCCTTTCGGCGACATCGTAGATTTTAGTGTAGCTAAATCTTTATTCGATACAGCATCTAAATGTTTTTGCATTTGGACGCGAAAGGCTGCTTCATTATTCGCTTGGCCTTGTCCTGTGTATATTGGAGGCACACTTTCCTTTTCCGCTTCACAAGCGAAACTGATAGCAATTAGTACAATTAAGCAGAATGCTTGATAAAATTTCATTTTCATAATGTAGTTTTTCGCAGTTTAGCATTTTTAAGTACAAAAAGCTATACTTTTCCAATATCGGTGCTATTGTTTCCTATAATTCTTCCATTTCTTTATCTACTGACTCATCTCCCAAATCCATTGCCCTTCAGCATTGAAATACCCAAGCGCGTCGCCTTTTTCGGCACGGAAAATACCATTGCCAGCATAGCTGATATGCTCAAAATTGGGTGGTACTATGAAATTGCCTTCTAAATTGGCTAAGCCATAAAAGCCCTTCACCCGTACGCGGGCATAGCCACCTTCAAAGTCTTCGATTTTGTTGTATTTGGGAAGGATGATATTGATGCCTTTTTGGTTAATAATGCCCCATTTATCCCCTAAACGTACCACCGCTACGCCATTTTGGAAACGACGAGCTTCTTGATAATAGCCATCATACACTTCTGCCGATTCAGTGATATAATAGAAGCGATATTGGCGGTCGCGCATTAAGCCGCGTCCTTCATTGAAGCCCAACAGTCGGTCGAGGCTTGGCTCTATTACATAATCACCTTCTACATCGAGTACGCCTGCTTTGCGATAGCCTTTGTACACTACAGCGCGGTCGCCTTCAAAATCGAGGCATTTGGAGTATTCAAATTCGACTACAGGATTTCCGAAACGGTCAATGTAGCCGCATACGCCATCTTTCTGCACCGCAGCGCGTCCGCTTGAAAAATTGGATGCTTTGGAATATTTAGGCGGAATAATCAATCCTCCTTGAGCATTGATATAGCCTACGCCGTCTTTCGTTTTCACAATAGCCAAACCTTCAGAATAAGGATAAACAGCTCGATAGCCTTGCTCAGTAATCAGTTCGCCTTGTAGATTAATAACGCCATAACGTACGCGCTCATCGCCATAACGCACCACCGCTAAACCTAGCTCATTGAACGGGCGAATATCGGTAAAGCGCGGACGTGCCAGATAATTTCCTTCTCGATTGATAAGCCCATATTTCCCTTCTATCGCTACCCGTGCAGTGCCTTTGAAAAATTCGGAAGCTTTATCAAATTTCTGCTCAATCACTACTTTTCCTGTGGTATTGATATAGCCAATACCTGTATAATTATAGACCCAAGCTAAGCCCTCTTTAAAATCTCCCACGCGAATAAATTGTGGACGAATCACCATTTCCCCTGCAGCATTGAGAAATCCCCAACGATTTTCCACTTTCACGGCGGCTAAACCTTCGGAGAAGGCGCGTGCTTTTTTATATTTACACGGAATGAGTTGCGTTCCTTCTGCATTTACGTAGCCCCATTTATTGCCTTGCTTAATGGCTAATTTTTCTTCACTATACATGCCTACTTCTTCATAAATAGCATTTACTTTCAACAAGCCTAGTGTGTCAATTACACCATATTTAGGTGTGGCATTGAAGACTCGGATGATACTATTGTCCGTTTTTTCAAGGAATTGTACCGCGCTATATTTACAGGGAATAACTTCTTTATTTTTATGATTTACTACGCCCCATTTCCCTGCTTTTGCTACAATTCCCACTTGATTTTTAAAGGGATTTGCTGCGTTATATTGTGGGTCTACGATGTATTTTCCAGCCGCATTAATGTAGCCCCACGTGCATTTTTCGCAGGTAAGTTGTGCATCGTTTTCAAAAGCTTGGTCATGTAGCGTATAGTCTATCATCACACTATTGCTTTGCATATCGGCTAGGTAATTATTGACTGTGCCTAAACCTTTTTTCACTTCTAAAGAACCCGAAAGCAGCCCCGATACACTCACACGCGCCACGCTATCTCGAAATGCTCCCACATAGGTCAAGTCCGATTGAATAATTTGTCCTGTACGCGCAATTAAACCATGTTTTCCATTTAGAAAGACGCAACGTGCTAAGGGATAGCCGCGTTCAAAATCCTCTACTCGAACATCTAAAAACTGGATTTTAGTCACCAATTTGCCAATTTCATTATTGACCACTCCATAAGCAGCATCGAAGCGGTAAGTAGTGCGATCGAAGCTGAGTTTGGAATACTTCGTAAGACCTACTAGCGTGAAACCAAATTTTTTTTCCACTCGGATAAAATCAAATTTAGGTTCTAGAGCAATCGAGCCATCACTAAGGCTGCGAAGTCCCCAACGCTTTTCTTCGGGCGCGTAGAACCATTCAAATTTGTCGAGTTGGGTATTATTCTCTTGGGTGATAGCACGTCTTTTTTCTTCTTTAGCCCGAATTTTAAAGGTAAAATGCTCTTCGTATTCCTCCGAATTGCTCAAATTACCATTCGCATCCACAGCAAAGGTCTGCATAGCTTCTCCTTTGAAGGCTCTGATTTCCTTTTCGCCTCGCTCAATAGCGGTATACTCGCAAGGAATAATTAATTTTCCGAGGGCATTTATCGCACCAAAACGGCCAGCTTGCACCACTATGGCAATTTTATTCCGTAAAGGGCTGATAAAATTATACTGAAAAGGCAAAACTGCTTGTTCGGATAAGTTGATAATACCCCATTTATTCCCCAAGTTTACTCGAAATAAATCCGCCCCAAAAGGCTTTATGTCATAATATTTAGATGGAAAAATAGATTGTCCTTGCTTATCTATCAAGCCTAATTTTGCCTGTCGGCGTACTAGTAAATAATCTGTAGAAAAAGGAATAAAATCATCGTAAATACCACCTATCATTTTTCGAGCGGGGACAGAATACACTTGGCTTTTTCCTTGATAAGTCAGTTTTATAAATTGCTCCGAAAGTCGCTTGTATTGCTCAAACTGTGGTTCAAAGAGTAGCGTTCCATTGGCAGCTACTGCGCCCCAAAGGTCGGCTTCTTGAAAAAGGAATAGTTCTGAACTTAAAGCTGCTATTCGACTAGCACGAGGCTGCACGAGAAGCGTTCCATCCAAGGCAATTGCGCCTATTTTATCTTTATTTCTGGTCTGAATATAGTGTTTTTTGAATTGAATATGTTGATAATTAGGTGCTGCTAAAGTTCTACCATCTAGCCCAATTAAGCCCCATTTATCATCTTTTAGGTAGCGAATATACTTCCCAAGTGATTGTACGCGCTCATAATCTTGCAGCAGTATCTTTTCTTGTAAATTTATCAAACTCCACCTACCATCTTTAAGACATTCCAATACTAAGGAATCCACTACTTTAAGGTCATCGTATTTAGTAGGAATTAAGGTTTTGCCCTCAGCATTGAGCAAGCCAATTTTAGTATCTTTTTGAACCGTAGCGTAGCCAAAATCTTCAAATACATCAATAGCATCGTATTGGGGTGGTGTAACGACACGCCCTGTAGTATTAATCAATCCCCATTTTCGTGCTTTTTTGATAGGATATACTTGTTGTGCAAAAATTGGAATTGTAACAGTTAATAGAAATAGGTGCAAAAAAAACTTTAGCATAAAGGTGCTATTGGTGATTAGTAAATTAAGGGTTTTCTTATAAAACTTAAATGCAACCTGGATGTAGTACCTTTTTCGCCATTTTTGTTTATTTGATTATTTGTTGATTCGGTTATATGTGTATGTTATAAACAAATCACCACATAAACAAATAAACAATTTGATGATAATGTACTGTTTTTTGATTGCTTGATTTTTTATAAGAAAACCCTTTTAGTAAATTTGAACACTTTATTATTTCTTGCTTGCTCCCTAACAAAAAGAAAATGTGTCACACTCGACTAAGCATGACACATTTTATAAAACGCTAAATTATGAATAAAGACACATATAAAAAGGAGAAATATTACAACTTCACGCTTAAAATATGCTTCTTTTTATCGCTGTGGCTGTGAATAGTCAATTTTTCAGCCGCAATTTCCGCTTTATATTTCTTGGTATAATCTTTCACTAAATCTGCTACTAAGTCCGCATCGCTCGTTGATACTAATTGGTATGTCCCTGCTATTGCTGCTTCTAATAGCTTATTGATTGACTTCGTTGCATGTGTTTTAATGCTCCGTTTAGTGGCATCCTTCTTGAAGGCTTTCAAGTGCTCACTATTCGTTGTAGCAGTTGCCGCTGCGATGTCTTCTTTAATATCCTCGATAGCCTCCGCAGCCGCTTCTTTCATTTCAGTCGCTTTCTCTTTTACAGCTTCTACCACATCTGCCGCTTTTTCCTTGATTTCCTCTACTTCATCGCGTACTGCTTCTGCCATATCCTCCATGCCAGTAGACGATTCTGCTGTATTTGCATCGCTTTGCGCTTGGGCTTTTCCTTGTTTTGCAAATTCGTAAATCAATAAGCCAAGCAAGGTTCCTCCAATGATTGCTCTAGCTATTAATGGTGCTGGTATCATGATTTCTTTTTTTAGTAGATGTGAGATGCTTCAATTTGACAAACATATTAATGCTTGCATCCCCTATCTTTTTGGTGATTTCTCTACCAAAACTTAATAAATAATCGGCTCGCCCAGAAATACATTAATTTCAGGCGGAATTTTAACTTTTACTTTTATAATGAGTGGGTTCTGTATAGGTGCATCTATGCTCGCGTGGAGCTTGTAGGTTGTTTTCAATGTTGTGAATACAGAAGTAGTAACAGGATTGAGCTTGTTTTGGTTGAGTAGCTCTTGAATTCGTTCGGGTGGAAAGTCTTCGTGTTTGCCTCTCAATTCTAACTCTAAGGACGGACTAATCGCTACACCAAGCGCGAAACTCGTTACTTCCAAGCCTGCTTCTCGTAGCGTCGGGATACCCTTTAACCATTCTTCTATCAGTTCATAGCCTTTCTCTTTGGCATTTGTGCCAATATTGCCTACTACTTCGGAGGCTTCTTGTAATGTCTTTTTTAGAATGTCTATCATCAATTATTTAGATGAAAATAGGTAGGATAGGTCACAACTTTGCTTGGGAAGAGAAAGTAGCAGAGGGGAAGGGATTCGAACCCTCGATACCCTCTCGGGTAAACACGCTTTCCAGGCGTGCGCCTTAAACCGCTCGGCCACCCCTCTGTAAATTTGATTTTCTTTAAGTTCATACAGCTTTGGGAGTGCAAAAGTTGCAAAAAGGAACGAGATAGCAAAATGAATTGCCTAAAATCGGTAACGTAATTGCATCCAGACGCTCGAACGCAGCGGGCCTTCGGTTTGTGTGAGGCTACTTCCTACTATAGTTCGGTCGCGCCAGTGGCTTTGTTCATAGCGGGCTTCTATCATTAAATTTCGGATGCCTTTGTAGCGTGCATTCAGGTAGAAGCGCGAGCCTTTGCCATAATAGGCAGGCACAGAAAAGGTATTCAGCAAGGCATTTTCAAAATAATAGAAGCGAATCGCATAGCCATCCGTATCAAAAATAGCATAACGCGCATTGAATGACCAGGGAGAGGATAAGGGTTTAAATACTACATCTTGCAGCAATACTGTCCCTTGCAGTTGCGTACCACTCGACTCGAAACTGGCATAGCCAATATCAAAACTACTACGAAGTTCCAAAATTGGAGTAACTTTCTTACTTAAGCGAAACCGCGCCTGAAAAAGTTCTCGTGTCGATAAAAAATCAGTACGCGTAGTATTCATCGAAGCATTTACTTCTTTAGCTTCAAAGCGCAATTGGATATAAGCTTCAAAGTCACGCTTTTTGAAATAGCGCAATTTACTTCGCCAATCATAGCCACGTGAAGGCGCATCTGCCTGCGAACGCAGCCACGGATGCTCATAGAAATCAATATAGCTGCTCCATTCCCAACGCTGTGCAGGACGCAATACTAAGCCTAAATATAAACCACTTTCATTGCGTACACCCGTTGTTTCACCAAAAGCATTGGCATTCAGCGCGACATATTCGGGTGAATAATTACGGTATACTAATGCTAAATCTGCCTTCCTATCCAGCCCTACCAACATGCCATTAAGGGTAGCCATTCCGCCACTTTTTGAGATAGCCGTTTCTCCAAAGAAATTAAAATTTCGCAAATTCGCATTGTAGTCTATACTCGCATTGAAGTTATTTTGACCATTGAAATAGAAAATATTATAAGGCAATATGCGACGCATTAGGGGAGTGTTGAAACTATCATATGTACCATTGAGTCCTACACGCCAACGATTGCCTGTATACGTAATATTCGCCCCAGTAGTGAGCTGCCGAATCGCGTTTTTATCCTGTATTTCATTTTGGTTTCGGTGGAAGCCAGAATTTAAGATAGACGTAAAACCTAAAATTTGGTCATCTGTTCCTGTAGTCAGATCTTCTAGTAGAAGTGCATTCCCATCTTTCCCTCGATAGGAGGTAAAAGCAGTCATTTCTATTTGTTCAGAAAGTGCTACAGTTGCTGCTGCACCGCGCAAAAAACCAACTTCATTCACCGAGCGATAAGGGCGCAATTTTCGACTGCTCTTCTTTACATTCATCACTAAACCCGTTTTGCCATAACCAAAGCCTGTATGCGCGATGAGTCCTTGTCCTAAGGTTAGGGAGTAATCACCTAGTGCAATGGCTTTAATATTTTGCCGATAATCTTTAAGGAAAAAATGTGCCGAATAAAAATCGAAACCTGCCTGATTGGGTTTTTTAAAGAAGGCTTCGCCAGCATCTTTTTCGGCCGTAATGCCGTAGCTTAGGGTATTTTCGTAACTATGTTGGTAGCGTAGATAAATTTTATTTCTATCGCCCTGGAAGCGGCTATCCTCATTCACATCATCCGTGAAAGCACGTGCCTCTTGAAGCACATATTGCCAGCGCAGGTATAAATCATTCTTTCCTGCCTGTAACATATTAGCTATGGAACGCTGATAATCATTTAATTCCCCATCTACACTCATGTAAGGCAGCAGTACCTGAATCAAATCTTCGCTAAAAGAATCTAGCGATTGTAGCTCTAGCAGAGAAATAAAGTCTCCTGTTTCTTCTCGGTGTCGTAGCAGGTCAGCAATCTGCACATCGCTGAGTAAAATAAGCTCTTGTAGCTCTGCTTCGGTGGCTTTATTTATATTTAAAGGCGATGTTTGATAATAACTTAGGGTTTCAAAGATGGTGTTGAAGTCAAAATCACCCTCACTATCAAGGTCTTGTAGCAACGCTTCTATTAGTTCTTGCTGTTCTGCGGGAATTTGTTGCGCAAACAAAGATAGGCTTGTGACAAGGCAAAATAGAAATAGAATGATTTTGTTTATCATAGTTGCAATATGATTTGCACTTATAAGTACTCGAGTTTAAATTGAAGCTGCAAGTTCAATTTTTTTTTCAATTTTTTTCAAAAAAATCTCTTTAAAGGCACACCTAATATTTAGATAACATAAAGTTAATGTAGCTTAATTTTCACCTCCCTTATTTCTTATCAGCAAATTTTATTTTGTTTTGAAAAACAGTCTTCCTTAAGAGTCCATTGCGTCAGATTGATATATTTTGTATTTGTGAAAAATGTACTAATTTTGTTTTCGTCGAAACAAGACAATACCAAATATAAACTAGGTTTTTATAACAAGCTATCTATTCTGTTACCAAATTAATAATGGCTAGAACACATTTATACCTAACGAAATGTGTGCCCACTTCTAGGCATTAAAGATCACCACTCTATAGTTAAAAATCATCATTAATTTTTAAAGACGCTGCATGGTGTCGACTAGGCTAAATGTATCATTTCAGCCTTAGTATTGCTATGCAAAATCAAAAAAATTTATTGCGATATGAATGAGGCACTTACACAAGAACAAATCCAAGCCTTAGTCGAAACGGCAAACAATGGATTATTCACAGCAAACAATACGTGGATGCTCGTTGCCACTGTATTAGTATTTATTATGCACTTAGGTTTTGCCACTTTAGAGGCAGGCTTCGTACAAAAGAAAAACGTAGTTAATATTCTATTCAAAAATGCCATGATTATCTCCGTTGGAATTTTGAGCTATTTCCTATGCGGATTTAACTTGATGTACCCAGGCGAAGAGTTTGCAGGCGGATTCTTTGGTTTTGCAGGTTTTGGTGTATCTCCATCTCCTGATTATACACCAATTGCCTACACAGATGGCGCATACACCTATTGGACAGACTTTATCTTCCAAGCGATGTTTGCAGCAACAGCCGCTACTATTGTATCAGGGGCAGTTGCAGAACGGATCAAATTAGAATCCTTCCTATTGTTTTCTATCTTTTTAGTAACTATTAGCTACCCTATCACAGGCATGTGGCAATGGGGCGGCGGCTGGTTAGCAGAGTTGGGCTTCCACGATTTCGCAGGTTCTACCCTCGTACATGCTGTAGGAGGAGCTGCGGCTCTAGTAATGGCGGTTTTACTTGGTCCTAGAGCTGGTAAATACACAAAGGATGGAGGCATCAATGCGATTCCTGGTCAAAGTATGCCTTTAGCGGCTATCGGTGTATTCCTACTGTGGTTTGGATGGTTTGGTTTCAACGGTGGTTCTGTATTATCAGGCGATCCAGAGGGTACTTCCCTAGTATTTGTAACTACTGCTTTAGCAGCATCAGCAGGTGCGATAGGCGCATTCCTTACTTCTTATATTATGCTAAAGAACTATGACCTTTCCATGGTATTGAATGGCATACTTGGAGGCCTTGTAGGCATTACAGCAGGTGCAGATGTTATTGCTCCTAATCTAGCTATTTTAGTTGGTTTTGTAGCGGGTGTTATTATTCCGATTTCTATAGTATTTTTTGATAGAATGAAAGTAGATGACCCTGTTGGTGCGACTTCTGTACACTTGGTTTGTGGTATCTGGGGAACATTAGCCGTTGGCTTATTTGGTGGCAAAAGTTTTGTTGCACAACTTATAGGCACGTTCTCTGTTATCGCCTTTACTTTAGTATTTTCCTTTATAGTAGGATATGCCATTAAAGCAATCATTGGATTACGCGTAAGCGCGGAAGAAGAAGCAAAAGGATTGGATATTGGTGAACACGCTATGATAGCTTATAATAGAGCATAGTCAAGAATTAAGTACCTAGCACCAGCTCGAAATTTTGGATTTTCATGTATTAATCCATATTTCGAGTATGTGCTTCGTTATTGGCATGATAGATTAATATTGTTTGAAAAAGCAATATTACTATCATGCTTTTAACTAAATGCAAATTAGCCCTAACTAAATCAAAAAAATGCTCAGTCGTAGCGGCAACTACTCCTGAGCTTTGAATTAATGAAAACTGATGTCTCCATTTCATCTAGGCTGCAAGATAAGTAATTTAACTGATTCTAGCAGAACATCGGTTTTCAGAACACCTTAGTTTTATTCTAAATTCATTTTTAGATAAAGGCTAAGTATTCCTACACATCATAAAAAAGTATGAATTATGAAAACGATGTTCAATACACTTAGTTTTCTATTAGTTAGCTGCACACTTATCTTTGCACAAGAAGGAAATAAATTACCTTTTGAAATATCGGGTTTTGTAGATGGCTACTATCAATATAATTTTAATGAACAAGGGTTTGCAACCAGTTTCACAGATGCTCATAACTCCTTTACTTTAGGTATGGCAAATGTGGTATTGAGTAAAGAAGGAAAAGTAGGCTTTGTAGCAGATTTGGCAGTTGGTCCAAGAGCATTGGCAGCGAATGGTGCGTTTGAAGACCCAACCCTATCAGTAATAAAGCAATTGTATGTCACCTATTCTCCTTCTGATGCGGTCACATTCACTTTCGGAAACTTTAGCACTTTTGTTGGTTATGAATTGATTGATTCACCAGGCAATGTAAATTATAGTACATCTTATCTCTTTTCTAATGGGCCATTTTATCATACAGGTCTGAAAGCAGACTTTGCATTAGGCGAAAATTTTGGAGCGATGCTAGGAGTTTTCAACGATACGGATGCTAAGTTTGATGAAGTAGGAGGCAAGCATTTCGGCGCACAATTATCAGCAGAAGTAGGTGGCTTGAGCGCGTATTTAAATTTCATTACAGGTGTAGAAGAAAAAATTGATGAGGAAAATCTAAATGAGTATGAGATAGACCTAACTGCCACTTATGAGTTTTCGGATAAATTCATGCTAGGATTAAATGCAGCAAACTATGCAACGGGCTTGGATGGAGAGAACATGGGGGGCTTTGCAGGAGCCGCACTTTATGCGACGATTGGCTTGAGTGAAACCGCTGCCATAGGTCTACGAGCAGAACAATTCGTGCCTACAGATGGAGATAAAGCAACAGATGACATCGGTGTAACAGCTTTAACAGCTTCAGGAAATATAAGTGTGGGAAATTTGATGTTTATTCCCGAATTTCGCGTGGATTTAGCGAGTGATGATCTATTTCTGGATGCAGAAGGTACAGCAAAAGACATGCAGGCGGGTTTTATCCTTGCAGCAGTCTATTCATTTTAGAAAAAAATCAAAGCGTAGATAACTATACCGTTTGGGCTTAGTTTATATAGACGCGAGCGAAGCACATAATTTTTAATTTTTTAAAATCACATTGTCAAAATGGCAAAGGCAAAATTAGAATACATTTGGTTGGATGGTTACAACCCAACGCAAGAGCTTAGAAGTAAAACGAAAGTATTGAAAGACTTTAGCGGCAAAGTAGAAGATTGTCCAATTTGGTCATTCGATGGTTCTTCGACCAAGCAAGCAGAGGGTAATTCATCTGACTGTTTGCTAAAACCAGTAGCTATCTACCCTGACCCTGAACGCAAGGATGGCTATTTGGTCATGTGTGAGGTACTTTCTCCAGATGGCACACCACACCCATCGAATGCACGTGCAAAAATTAATGATGACGATAATGACTTCTGGTTTGGATTTGAGCAAGAGTACTTCTTGATGGATAACAAAACGGATCTTCCGCTTGGTTTCCCACGCGGCGGTTTCCCTGGTCCACAAGGCCAGTATTACTGTTCCGTAGGTGGTCGTTACACTTGGGGAAGAGCATTCGTAGAGCGTCATTTGGATGTATGCCTAGAAGCAGGTCTAAATGTAGAAGGTATCAACCAAGAGGTAGCACCTGGACAGTGGGAATTCCAAGTATTTTCAAAAGGTGCAAAGGATGCAGGCGACCAGCTTTGGGTAGCTCGCTACTTACTGAATCGTATCACCGAAGATTACGGCTACTACATCGAGCTACACCCTAAGCCAATTAAGGGTGATTGGAACGGTAGTGGTATGCACGCGAATTTCTCTAATTCTGCTTTACGTACGGCAGGCAAAAAGGAAGTATTCCATGAAATTTGCCAAAAGTTTGAGAAAACAATTGAGCGTTGTATTTCTGTTTACGGAGCGTACAATAGAGAACGTTTGACAGGTCTGCACGAAACGCAGTCTATTGATAAATTCTCTTATGGCGTATCCGATAGAGGTGCTTCTATTCGTATTCCGATTGCAACAGTAGAGAATGGCTGGAATGGCTGGTTGGAAGACCGTCGCCCAGCTTCTAATGCAAATCCTTACGAGGTAGCAGCAGCTATTATTGATACGGTTAAAGCTTAGAATTAGCAAATACCTTGTAATTCAGAGGCTAACTTTGCGTTAGCCTCTGAATTCATATTATTCCTTCAAAATCTTATCTATATCCGCAATAATCGGCTGCACTTCGGTTTCCAACCATTGCTTTGATTTCTTTCTAGTAGTCATGTATATAAAGATGCCATAAAGCACTACGCTTGCATGAGCCATCCACCAAAATGTAGGAGAAACATCCGCTAAAATATGCGATAGATACATAAAAATACCAACTGTCAGCACAATCATGTAAATCGGCATCAATACTCGACTCATCCATATGCGGCTTTGTAGTTTTTGCTTTGCTTCCTTCAAAAATGCAAGTGACTGCTGGTCGTGTCCTTCTAGCTTTATTTTTGTTTGCCGACTTTGATATATGACAATCATAATTGCCAAGACGACCAATGCCAAACCTATACTCGCTACCCAACTTCCCCAAGTAAAAAAGTAGATAAAGAGTACGGCCATTGGAATAACAGGGATAAGTCCCCATTCCATTTGGCGACGGCTTTTGGTGGCTTTTATTTCTAATGCACGAATAGTGTCCATAATGTTATTATTATGTTGTTGTGATGAAAAGCGTTGCAAAGCTTCATCGGGTTTCATATTTGCCCATTGCTGTTGTAATTCCTCAAACTTCATTGCTCATTAGTGTTTTTAGTTTCGATTTGGCGCGGTGTAAGCGCACGCCAATATTACTACTCGTCAAGCCTGTTACTTCCGTAATTTCATCATAGGACAAGCCTTCCAGATGGAGCAAAATCAAACTTCTATCCATGCTTGGTAGTTGCCCAATACACCAGCGCAAATGCTGCAATTGTTCGCTCTGCTGTTGCTGTTCCGTATCGCTTATATCAGCTTGAATAAGCTGTTCTTGTAAAGGCATGACTTGCTCCTGTCGTTTTTGTTGTCTATTCACAAAAGTCAAGCAAGTATTCACCGCAATTCGATAGAGCCAAGTCGTTATTTTCGCATTCCCTTTAAAATCAGGCAAATACGTCCACACCTTTATCAAGACCTCTTGATAAATATCTTGCACATCCGCCTGATTAGAAAAATAACCATAGCAAATGCGATACAATTTATCCTTGTGTGCTTCTACGATAGCACTAAATTGTGCTTCCCGTTCGGCTGTATTCATATTTGCATTTCTAATTCCTGAAGCAATGGCTTCCAACTATGCTCTAAATGATATTTTTGAGTATGCCAAAGCTTAAATATCCAAAGAGCCATTAATATAATTGTCACCAAATATATCGCCACTTGAAGATAGTTATTAAAATCGCTCAAAAGATACGAATAATAGCCAAGTACCCCCATCAAGACCAGCACAAAGCCTATAATCAAAACGAAATGCTGCTTAATTTTGATTTTTAAACGCCGTTTGATAAAGGTTTCTTCCGACATATATTTATTGAAAGGTCGCATGATAGCAGAAGTATACACATAAGGGAAAATCGTCATGGTCGCGCCTAATAATAGCCATATACCAATGTGTGCCAATGGATATTGCGTAATCAAGCCTTCGGTTTCATATACCTTTACCATTTCTTGTATCAAGGCTGGAAATGTCAGAAAGTGTACGCCTACAGCTAAGTAAAACGCACGCTGATCGTGCTGTATGATTTGCTCTAAAGTATTCATAATGTTTGTTTTAGACAAAAACACTTCTAATCAATAGTAGGCATGCTTCTACTAGAGATTTGCTTTTAAAACATTAAAAAAGATAGAAGAACCATATTTGATAGCCCTGCTATTTTGTATGCTATTTACTCTTTAGACTAGTGAAATTTAGATTTCTTACATCGTCTCTTAATTTTTTCAAAATTTCTTCCCCGAAATCACCCAATTCATATAATAATCTCCAAATCCACATGAAAATCATAGATGAAATTCTATTTTTGCGCCGTCAAATTTATTTCATGGGCTTCAAGCCCTATCCTAACCATCAACCATTTTACATGGGTACATTTAATAATAAGAATTGGAGGGTTAACCTTGAACCGGCTGCATTAGTAGAAAAAACGCTTGTAAAAGGACTCGGTAAGCTGAGTAACACAGGCGCGCTAGTCGTGAATACGGGAGAATTCACAGGTCGTTCACCTAAAGACCGTTTCGTAGTGAAAGATGACATTACAAAAGATACGGTAGATTGGGGCGACATTAATTTGCCGATTTCACAGCAAAACTTCAAGGAGTTATTCGACAAAATATCGGAATATTCCCACACCCTTGAAGATATATATGTACGCGATGCGTATGCTTGCGCGAATCCAAGTTATCAGCTAAATATTCGCGTCTATACGGAATTTCCGTGGCAAAACATGTTCGCTTACAATATGTTCCTGCGCCCAACGGAGAAGCAACTACGCAACTTTTCAGCAGATTGGGAAGTATACTCTTTCCCTGGTGTAATGGCAGATGCAAAGATAAATGGTACGCGCCAGCATAATTTTGCGATTCTGAATTTCACCGAAAAGAAAATCATCATCGGTGGTACGGCTTACACAGGGGAAATCAAGAAAGGGATTTTCTCTGCCTTGAATTACCTCTTACCTGTGGAACGTGGTGTGTTACCTATGCACTGTTCAGCAAACGTGGGCGCAGAAGGTGATACCGCACTATTCTTTGGACTTTCAGGAACGGGTAAGACTACCCTATCCAATGACCCAGAGCGTCGCTTGATTGGTGATGATGAGCATGGCTGGTCGAAAGAAAGTGTCTTCAACTTTGAAGGTGGTTGCTACGCAAAAACGATTGATTTATCGGCAACCAAAGAGCCACAAATCTATAATGCAATCAAGTTTGGTGCATTATTGGAAAATATCGGCTTCGAGGAAGATGGCTACACGCCTGACTATAAGGATTCTAGTATCACGCAAAATACGCGCGTGAGTTATCCGATTTATCACATTGATAATATCATGTATAACTCAAGAGGCGATTTGCCAGACAATATTTTCTTCTTGACTTGTGATGCTTTTGGAGTATTGCCTCCTATCTCTAAGCTTACACCAGAGCAAGCAATGTATCACTTTATGAGTGGCTACACAGCTAAAATTGCAGGTACAGAAGTAGGCATCACTGAGCCTAAAGCGACCTTTTCTGCTTGTTTTGGCGCACCATTTTTACCACTCCACCCTGCTAAATATGCAGACTTATTAGGAGAAAAACTGAAGCTAGGTAATCGCAAAGGGGACGGCACAATTAATGTTTGGCTAGTGAATACTGGTTGGACAGGCGGTCGCTATGGCGAAGGTTCTCGTATGGAATTGGCGTTTACACGTGCAATGATTAAGGCAGCTTTGACAGGCGAATTGAATAAGGTGGACTTCCACACACATCCAGTATTTGGCTTATCTATTCCGCGCACTTGTCCAGATGTGCCAAACGCGCTACTAAATCCACGCGACACATGGCGCAATGAGGAAGAATACGATAGAATGGCAAATGATTTAGCATTGCTTTTTATCAAAAACTTCCAAAAGTATGCGGATGAAGCAGCGGATAGCGTAAAGGCAGTTGCACCAACGCCTTTAGTATTGAAAGCATAGTCCTTTAAGGATTTTTTGATATAAAAATGGGCTGAGGAGTGTTAATTCCTTAGCCCATTTCTTTTTACAATTGGATAAACTTAAGCGTACACCGCCATATAGCGCGCAATATATTTACCAATAATATCAAACTCCAAATTGATAGTGCTACCAACTTTAAAGGTATGAAAATTAGTGTGTTCATACGTATAGGGAATAATAGCTACGGAAAATTGCTTTTCCGTAGGATTGACCACAGTTAAGCTAGTGCCATTGACACAAACCGAGCCTTTATCCACTACAATATGCTCGGCAGTAGGTTCGTATTCAAAGGTAAAATACCAACTTCCATCTACTTCTTTAATATCTACACAAGTTCCCGTCGTATCTACGTGTCCCTGTATAATGTGTCCATCCAAACGAGCATTTGCCATCATAGCACGCTCTAGATTTACTTTATCGCCTACTTTTAATTCGCCTATGTTGCTACGAATCAAGGTCTCTTCAATAGCTGTCACGGTATGCATATCGCCTACTTGTTCCACTACGGTTAGGCATACGCCATTATGTGCGATACTTTGATCTATTTTTAGCTCTTTTGAAACTGCCGACTCAAAGGTAAGATGCACATTTGTGCCTTCGCGTTCTATTTTTTGAAGTGTTCCTAAAGCCTCTATTATTCCTGTAAACATTTAAGATAAAGATATAATGATAAGAGACTTTCCTCGTCTCTATATCAAAAACATAAAGGCGCGAAGCCATAGAGAAATAAAAAAAAAGAAAAAAACTCTACGTCTCCACGCCTGTATGCTTAATAAGCTAATAATTCTTTCAATTTGGCTTCCACTTTTGTACTTGATGGTAGCATCGTTTGCTCCAAAATACTATTTAATGGAATAGCAGGTGTAGTGATAGACCCCATTGTCATTACTGGCGCGTCTAGGTATTGAAAACAACGTTCTTGTATTAAAGCTGCCAAACTACGCGCAAAGGAATTATCAACAGGCTCTTCTGTCAGCACTAGGCACCTGCCATGTCGCTGTGCAGATGCTAAGATTGCTGCTTCATCTAGTGGATAAAGCGTACGTAAGTCAATAATTTCAATTTGCCCTTCAAAGGCTTTGGCAGCATTCCATGCCCAATGTACACCCATGCCGTAGGTAATAACAGTCAAACTCTCTCCTTGTTCAATTTGGCCTGCATCAGCTTCTAATACCGTATTCGATTTACCAAAAGGTAATATATAATCTTCCGAAGGCTCGATGCTACGCGCATTTTCTGTGCCTTTTACTTTCGACCAATATAAGCCTTTATGTTCAAAAATCACAACTGGATTTGGATCATGATAGGCGGCCTTAATCAAACCTTTCAAGTCAGCTCCATTACTTGGATAGGCAATTTTAATCCCGCGAATATTCGTCACCACCGATTCCACGCTCGACGAGTGATACGGGCCACCGCTACCATACGCGCCAATGGGTACGCGCAGAATCATGCTCACGGGCCATTTTCCATTACTTAAATAGCAAGAACGACTCACCTCGGTAAACAACTGATTTAAGCCTGGCCAGATATAATCCGCGAATTGCACTTCTACTATCGGCTTCAAACCTACTGCCGACATTCCGACTGTAGAACCAACAATATAGGCTTCTTGAATGGGTGTATTGAACACTCGTTCCTTGCCAAATTTCTGTGCAAGTGTTGCTGCTTCCCGAAATACGCCACCGAGTCGCATCCCAACATCCTGCCCATACAACATACATTCTTGATGCTTTAGCATGAGTTCCTTCACCGCATTCAAGGCACAATCTACCATAACAACTTCATCGGCCTTTTCAGGGCTGCGCGTTCCTTGTTCCTCCGTAATTGGTGTTGGAGCAAAGTGATGCGTCATCAAGTCGGAAGGTTCTGGATTAGGCATTTCCAATGCAAGTTCAAAATCTGCCTGTACAGTAGTCGCTACTTCTTTTTCAATAGCTTTAATTTCTTTTTCCTTCACCCCTGCCTCTAATAGATGATTTCGAAGTATCGGATAAGGATCATGCAATTTATCACGATGCAAGTCGTCTCGGTACCACTCCATGCGTACACCCGAAGTATGGTGATTCAAAAGCGGCACGCGTGCATGCACCAAAAATGGACGACGTTCTTCACGCACTACTTTTATAGCGCGTTCAAGCGTTGCATAACATTCTAAAAAATCAGGGCCATAAATACTAGCTGACTCAATTCCATGAAAGCCTTTCATATATTCTGCCGCAGTCTGCGCTCGAACTTCATCATGACTAGCAGAAATATTCCACTCATTATCCTGTACCAAATATAAAATGGGCAACTGCCGCAAGGCTGCCATCTGAAAAGCTTCAGACACCTCGCCTTCTGTCACCGAGGCATCACCGAGCGAACAGATAACGATGGGCGCGTCTTTTCCGAAATCTTCTGCTATGCCCAATTGCTCCTTGTATTGCATACCCATTGCCACGCCCGTCGCAGGAATCGCTTGCATACCTGTAGCAGAAGATTGGTGCGGAATTTTTGGTTTATCAGCATCTTTCAAACTTGGGTGCGAATAATAGGTGCGCCCGCCCGAAAAAGGATCGTCGCGCTTTGCTAAGAGTTGCAACATTAAATCATAAGGACGCATCCCGACGCTCAATAACATCGCATCATCCCGATAGTAGGGAAAGACATAATCTTGTGGAAACAATTGCATGCCTGCCGCTAACTGAATCGCCTCATGTCCGCGCGACGTAGCGTGTACATATTTAGAAACAAGCTTAAAATTTTCCTCATAGAGTTCAGTCATGGTTTTGGCCGTACACATCAGCCGAAAGGCAGCTAATTGTATTTTTTTGCTGACTCGTGTTTGTTCTAGTATCATTTTTAAATGGTTAGGCTTTGTTTTAGATGTGAGGTTTAAATTAATTCGTTTCCTCACGATAAGCTACATCAGATTTTTGATAGACATTGTCACCACGCAGACTGCGTTTGACATTCCAACATTGAATGGCATCTGCCTTTTTCAAGTCAGGATTGTCGGCTAAAAAATCTCTGATATAGGTATTGTATTCAAATTGTGGTGCAATTTCTTTTTGTTTATTATGCTTATGGGTAGCCGTAATTGTTTTCCAAGCTTCGATAGCGTCCGCGAGCGTTTTTCCTGTATTGGCTTTCATCCAATTCATGAATTTCACATTGAATTTGAAGGATGCCCCGATTTGTGTTTGGAAAAAAGTACGGACGTTCTCAGTATTTTTGTAGTTATCTGTAATAATAGTTGCTAGGCTTAGGGGAGTATTTTTCCAGTCGAAGGATGAAGTCGTTTTTTGAGTAGATTTTGAGGCGAGTTTTTTACCCGTTTTTAGATAATGTTCAATCCGATTTGCGATTTCAACTTTACTACCCTGCCTACTCAATCCCTCCGCTTTACAAAAGTGTATTAATTCCTCTTTCAGCCAGTAAAAATCCCTGAAATCTTCTACCGAAATTGTTTTATCTAAATCGGGTCGTTTATCCATATTGTTCTTACATAAACCACATAAGACATATAAGGTCACATAAGTTCATGACTTATATGTTCTTATATCCCTTATGTGGTTCAACTAAAATTAGAATCTCAAATTAATCCCTCCAAGCGCGTTCAAGCCAAAGGTTGGATAACGATACCAACGCTGACGACGATTATTGGCAATATTATTCACCTGAAGAAACGCTCCAAAATTCTTAGAGAAAAAATATTCTGCCCCCATACTGATGTCGAATAAGCCATTTAGGTTTTGTGCTAAGCCTTCTTCATCTCGATAGGGAACACCATTTTCCATGAATAATTCCGCTTTTACTTGTAGCAATTCTTTACGCAACTGCATACTGTATTGTACGGAAGCATTCGCCTCAAAAGAAGGCAAGTGCCACGGACGCTCATCATGATCCACAGGGTTGAAAATGCTTTGCCCAAGCGCGCCGCTTACTTTGAAGTCATCAATCGTCGCTTCTGCACTCACTTTGATATTGAAAATATTGAAATCTAAGTAATCTACTGTAAAGCGATCAACATTAGTTCTATCCCAATTGAATACCGCCAAGTCTTCCGTCACTTTATAGCCCGCTTCTGCACGATAGCCAATGCCGCGTACATTTCCTTGTGCGCCACCGTAGTATTTCCAATATTTGGTGTTACCAATTCGTAGGCGCGACACGATATATGGATTGTATTCTGCTAAATTGCGGAAACTATTTTTATTCAATCCACCTGATGCGCCAACAAAAATACTTACTACACTCGGCACCACATTGGCTGCAATTTCCGCATCAGGAAAAAAGCTAAACTGGTCATCGCTTGATACGATATTCGCGCCTGCTTTCACACGGAAGCTTTGCCCGTGATAGGTAAAAGCAGGGGTCAAATAGAAGTTGTTCAGCTTTTGTGTACTATCCGAAGTGGTAGAATAATTGGTAAAATCTGTTTCCAAACCTACACTTAGCGAGTGCAAGCCTTGAATCCATTTTTCGCCCATTATTTTTAGGTCAAAGCCTGTCTCATTGGTAATGTCACGATCGCCCATACCATAGAAATCTATGCCCGCGCTATAATTGAAGTCGCCTGTGGTACGTGTACCATTGAAGACCTTTACACCTGCATCAAAAATGGAATAGGTTTGCTTGTAATTGTCTGGGTCTTCAGGACGATTCAATGCTAAAGTGACAGAATCGGCATTATAGCCATAATAGTGGAATACATCATTAATGTAGCCCAATGAAGCTTTCACCGCAGGGCCGCGCTTGGTATAATAGGTGCCTTCTGCGCCTAAATCAAGATTCGCAAACTTTTGATTTTCTATCGAACGCCCATTATCGCCATAGTGATAATCGCCACGCAAGCCAAGATTAAAATTCTTATTGACAAAGGTATTGTAACGCCCTTCACCATAAATCGAATTTGGAATACCGCCGCCTGCTTTCAGATAGCCTTTATAAGAAGGCGGTAGGCGATTCCCACGAATTGCTAAGGGACGAATACGAGGTGGCGGATACTCGATGCTTAAATTCCGACTTGGTACATCGTAGCGTTGCCGCGTGGTAGTAGTATCCAAATTAGGTAAAGTGGGGTGGACATTTATCTTTTCTGTTTCGATAAGGCGCGCATCAAAATCGCGGATAATCTCCACTTCCTCCGACTCCAAATCCTCCTGTGCCTGTACTACATTTGCCGCAAATAAAAAGAGGATGCACCAGAAACTATATTTTAAAAAATTCATTTTTAATGAATAATGAACAATTAATAATGAATAATGAGCAGTCCCAATTATTCATTATTAATTATCAATTGTTAATTATTATTCCCGCCTTCGTCGAAAATCATTTCGTCTGAAGAAGATTCAATACGGCTATTGCCTTCGATACGCTTATTTAATACATTCAATTTTTCTTGCGCGCTGGCAATCAAATCTTTATCGCCATCATAATGCTCTAGTAATGCTTCGAGTGTGGCTTGAGCGTTGAATAAATCGCCTTTTTCGGTCAAAATATCTGCCAGCAAAATCACACTTTTCGCTACCCAGTAGGGATAACTAGAACTTTCTCGGTTCGAGTTAATGGCTACTTCTTGCGCTTTATCTAAGTCACGCTGTAAGTAGTGGATATAAGCGATTAAATAGCGCGCTTCGGCAGTTTGCTCATTATCGCTCGTAGCTACTACCTGATTGAAGGCAGAGAGTGCTTTCCCATAATCTTTGCGGTCATAAGCTACTTTACCCAAGTAGAAATTCGCTTGCGCGCGCTCTTCGGGGCTTGCTTGGCGATTGTTGGCTACTTTGCCTGCAATACCTAGCACTTCGCTCGTCAGACCTGCACGATAGGCACTACGCAATGCGCCCACTTGTGCCACTAAACGCACTTGCTCATTATCTGCTATTTCTTCCAGCTTCACATAATGCTTATAGGCACGGCGGAAATCTTGCTCCGAATTGTAGGCAATCAAAGCTGCCTTTTCCAATGCTTTTGGATAATAGCGACTTTGCCCACGATTAATCACGTACTCATAATCAAGGAGCGCGTTAGAAAATAGCTTTAATTGACTATAAGCATCGCCCCGACGATAGTGCGCTAAAATCACCTGCTGTCCATTCGGATATTTGCTAATATAGGAAGTGTATTGGTCAATCGCACGCTGATAATTACCATTTTCAAACTGCGATTCAGCAGCACGGAAGCTAATCGCGTCACGCTCGGCACTATCTACATCATAACCTGTCGTTTTCAAAAATGCCAAGTACGCATCTGGATTACCCATGTCATTCACATAGATTTCCTCTAAAGCGCGCAGTGCGGCTTGAGCTTCATTTGGCTCTGGATTGTTCGAGAATATTTTTTTGTAATATTCTACGGCTTCATTCAATTGGCGTTGGTTGTATTTCACCAAACCGAGTTGAATCAATGCTTGATTGACTAAATCCGATTTTTTACCATAATCTCGCACCAAAATCTCTAGCGGTCCGACAGCTCTATTCAATTCGCCCATGCTTTGATACGCTACTCCTAATTGCAGAAGGGCATCATCGGCATATTCCGAGCGTGGGTATTTATTCACTAAATTTTCTAAAGCTACAATTTTATCCGTATCGCGCCCCTGCAAGCCTTGTATAATTGCCTTTTGATACAAGGCATATACAAAACCTGGATAGTTATTCTGAATCGCCTCATTATAATAGCGCAAAGCGGCATCGTAGCGGTTGCCTTTAAATAAGCAATCACCCAAACGCAAGGTCGCATCGCCTTTTATGTCTTCTTCTACCTTAGTAGGCGAACTAGAAGCACGGCGACGGCGAATATCAATAAGCGTCTCCTCGAAATAGCCAAGCGCGCCTGTGTAATTATCTTGACGTAAATAATTATAGCCCAAAATATAATTAGCCGTATAAAGTGCCGACTCTTCAGGCAAGCGCAAAGGACGAGCTAAGGTCAAAAACTGATTCAGTAATTGACTACTTTCATTATAGTCTTTCTCTTGATGAGCAATATCCCCTAACCAATAAATAGCCAAAGCTTTTGTAGTGGGATCTACGGGATCCTCTAGCGATTGCTCGAAGTATTGCTTGGCATCGTTTAAATTACCTGCATTGTAGAATTGCACCGCACGATAGTAGGTTACTTTCTGCAAAGCTTCGCGCAATTCAGGCGTACGGGCATTTAGACCTTTTATGGTTGCAATAGCGCGTTCATAATCGCGTGTATCTAGGAAAATTTTACTCATTAATGCCTGTGCATCGGTATAATGCCGCGAGTCGGTAGTGATACTTCTCAAGGCAGAAATCGCGTCACGCTCGTATTTTAATTCATACGAAAGCTTCGCATAATTAAACAACGCATCATCCTGAATAACCTGATCGTACTGCATACGCGCGGCTGCACCAAAGGCATTTCGGGCAGAATTGCGGGCTTTTTTATTGCCAATTTGCAAATACAATCGCCCTAGATTATACAGTGCGTTCTGCCCCAATTCGCTATCCGTATTCGTGAGTTCCTCAAAGTATTTTATCGCCTTGCGTGGCTGATTATTTTCGAGATACACTACGCCGAGTTGGTAAAATTCCTCCTCACGCATTTTACTCGAACTCTCTGCATATCGCTCTAAATAAGGCAAGGCATTTGAATACTGCTCGCGCTCGAAATAGGTCTGCCCAATAAGTTGATTTATTTCTTTTTGATTTTTGGTAACACCTTGATTTAGCTTTGGAATAGCATATTCCAGCAACTCATCATAGCGTCCTTCTGAGAAGTAAATTTGCGTGAGGTAATACGGCAAGACCGACTTGTATTTCTTAGAACGGTCGCGCTCCACGATTTTGAAATTGCTAATCGCTTGGCTGTATTTGCCCTCATAGAAATTAATCAAGCCTAAGTAGTAATTCGTAGGATAGTAATAATCCTTATCCTGAATACCCTTGATTTGATTAAAATTCTTCTTCGCTAAGCCGAATTGCTTTTGCGCGAAATAAGCATAGCCCATTTTGAACTTTACCTCGCTCAATTCCTCACGAGTAAGGCTATTGCTTGGTGCTTGCCCATAGAATTGCACCGCGCGCGCATAATCTTTGATGCTGAAATAGTAATTGGCTAATTCTATCAAAGCCTGATTAGAAGCGGGATCAGGGGCGGCTTCTCGGATGAAATCAAGCATTATTTTCTCACTATCAGGCAAGCCTTGCCGTACCGCACAGCGTCCGACATAGAGTTTTGCTTGCGTTTTTAATAGGTTCGACTCCGTTTCATTGACAGGCAGTAACAAGTCAATCGTTTGTTGAAACGACTGCTGCGCTGCGCCATATATACCTTTGTCGAAAAGTTCCAAGCCGTGTTTAAATGCTCGGTCAGCCTCCGTGAATATGGTCGTTTTTTGCGCCCATAGCATGGAGGACATTGCCGCTAAAAATAGCGTCAGTACGATTTGTTTTATCCGCATGACTGAGGTAGTTCTAAAATTTGTTGATAGCCGATTGCAAAAATTCATCCGACTTATATTTATAACATCAACGTTGTCAACGTTATTTATCATTGCCTTTCGGCGCGAAAATACAAAAAAATTAAGCTTAGTCTTCGACGAAGAAACTTCTAAAGACCAAACTAAAGACAACATTAATCTTCATAAAGTGGCACGCCGTTCAAATCGCTTGTCAAAACCTCGCTCATATAATCGAAATAAGGACGTAAGGCCAAGTAGGTTTGCTCAATTTCATCCATAAAATTCGCGGATGTGACTTGAGCGTCCGTGAAGGTACGTTGTACATAGAATTGCTTGTAGCGGATGAGGTCAATATTTGGGTCGTCTTTGGAGAAGCCTTTAGGAGCAGTTTTTACAGCTTCGCCACGAAGCGTACCGAAGTTTTTTTGAAAGGCTTCATCAGCTAAAATAGCACGAAGGGGCGCAGCATCGCGCTGTATTTTTTGGCGAATCAATTTCAAATCGGCTGAGTTTGGATTATAGAAGCCACCGCCAATCATAGATTTTCCATTCGGTTCTATACTAAAGTAATAACCGCCGCGCAATTGCTTTGTGGCACGTGAATAACTGCCTGCGAAATAGCTTTTATAGGGCGATTTATCTTTAGAAAAGCGTACGTCTCGATAGATGCGAAAAATTTTCATCTTCGCTATCATATCGGTAGCTTCTAGGCGATTTTGTACTTCCGCGAAAAAGCTTTTCACTTCCTTTTGGGCAGTTTCATAACGCGCTTTATTTTCCTGAAACCACTCACGATTGTTGTTCGCTTGAATGTCTTTCAAGAATTGCAGCGTTGCTTTTGATATTTTACGCATAAAAAAGTTTGGTTCTCTAGTCAATCCCATGTCGAAGCCGAATAGAAAGTAATCAGAAGACTATTAATCATATGTTTTTGTGTTTACTTTCTATTCGTCCATGGGATTGACCAGAAAACGGTAAGTTTTCATTTTTGCAGCAAAATGCGAATATCCTATGAAGCAAGCAAGGATTTAGCGCACCTTCTGCTGATATTGTACTTCGTTTTTGTCTGTGCCTCTTAGTACAATATGATATTTTCCTTTAGGTAATAAAAGTACCGTCTCTTCTTCTACGCTATCCAATTCTATCATATCAATCGGTGTAGCATTCCTATTTTCGTTCTTACCATATGCACGGACAATTACGGGAAAAACCAAGTCCTTCAGATATTTTTGTTGCACCTTCACCGCTTGATTGCCTTCCACCTCCCAAAGCCAATGCGGACGATTTTTTATATAGTTTGTGCGTGGATGATATAGCAGCGCGTCAAAATGTTCCCCACCATAAGTATCACCTGCTTCATTCACTAAAACGCTAACTTCATCCGAATCTACCAATTCATAATAAGGACTTTCATCAATCGCTATTTTTTCTGTTAGCACATCTTGGTAAATAGTAAATGGATTGATACCTGTACGCTGCTTGAGGTGATATGCCATCCAATTATCTTTCTCACGTTTTGGTAAATTGCTTTCTATCGCATGATACCAACCGCAATGAAGGACAAGCTTTCCATCAGGATGTTGCTTCATAAAACGTTCTATTTTTCGGGCTTGTACCAAATCACGTTCTTCTTCACTTTCTGCGATTTCATAAGCGAATAGTTGAAAACCAATTTTGATAGCTTCGCGCACTAGATTTCCCATTTGTGGCTCTCGCGTGTATGTGCCTGTAATGGGACTATTCAGAGGATAGGCACGTTCGTGCAGCAAGGTATCCAGTAAGAACTTTGTACTATCGCCATAGCTCGGCATCAAGGCTTCCATGCCTAAATAGCGGTAGCCATTTTCATATAGTACTCGAAGCAATTGCCGTGTAAATACTCGATGTGCAGGCTTTTGATGGGCTTCGCTGATAATAAGGATTTGTTCTTCTTTTGTGCGTTCGGCGAGGTATTCAATAGCATTTATGGGCTGATATGTTAAAAACTCTGCTTTGTGTTCAGGCGTAATGGTATCAAATCCCCATGCTAAATCCACTTCATAGGTTTCGAGGGCTTTTTTATCTTCGCCGATGTAAGCATAATAATAGGCTTTATTAGATGCATATTTTTCTTGTTCTATTTCTGGGCTTGATTTTAAATCGTGTAGTGGAATTGGCTTGGGGACGGGATTTTCAGTTAATACTTTTTTTTCGCAAGCGAAGCCGACAAGAAGTAAGCAACATGCTAAAATGTATTGTAGTCTCATGTGTTGAACTTTATTAAGTTGGAATAATATTTCTCTACTCTAGATGTAAACATGTAGGTTTGTTGGCGTAATAATATAAAAATGCAAGATCAATACCACACCATAGCTGCTACAAGCTACGGCGAATTTAAAGATAAAGGAAGTAAATTTCACGCCTATGCCTTCCCTGTGGAAAGCGAGGACGAAATTATGCAACATTTACAAGAAGTAAAAAAAGAACATTTCAAGGCACGGCATCATTGCTATGCCTATCGCTTGGGGATGGATAAGAATAATTTTCGCGCAAATGATGATGGTGAGCCATCTAGCACGGCAGGCAAACCTATTCTAGGACAGATAGATAGCTTTGGTGTGACGAATGTTTTTATCGTAGTGGTGCGTTATTTTGGTGGTACAAAATTAGGCGTTTCTGGTTTGATAAATGCCTATAAAACAAGCGCAGCAGAAGCTTTAAATGCCGCAGAAATCATACAAAAGACCGTATGTGATATCTATCAAGTGGCTTTTGAATATGCTGTAATGGGCGATGTGATGAATGCCATCAAAAAGCTAGATTTGAAAATGCAAAATCAAGATTTTGGCGCAGCACCAAAACTAGAAATTTCAATCCGACAAAGCGAAGTAGAAGATACTTTGGTACGCCTCAAAGCACAGATTGCAAAAATATCGGTAGAAGAAGCAGCGACTTTAGAGGAATTTACTTTGGCGGATATTCACTATCAACGGACAGTCTGAACCCTACTGAAAAATGCCGCCCTGCCATCGGGCGACGCTCGATGATGAAATAGCGTTTATTCCAAACATTAAAAGCATTTACAAAAAATAAACTATTCAAATTACGCCATTTTGTAGTGTATTGCAGGCGAAATTGCCCCAAATGATAAGCATCCAAATCTTGATTGACCCCGCTTGACTTCCCCGTATAATCATGTCTATAATGTGCGTACCAACGCTTGGAACGAAGCCTTAGCTTGAAAAAACCTTGATGCTTAGGTGTATAATATAGTTGCTGCCCCTTTTCAATTCGAGGTCGCTCTAAAGCGATTTGATTTTCAGAACGTAGATAAGTGTGTCCCGAAGAAAATTGCCAATTGACTCTTCCAGTAGGATATTCTATTTCCATCAGTCGTTCCGCTCCCCAACTTCTTACTTGGGCAATATTATTCGCCGACCAATAGGCTTGCCCTTCTTGAAGACTCCACAAGACCCAATTATCAATTATGCGATAAAAAAGTCCGCTTTTTGAGCTTATTTTTAACTTATTAAAAGAGGTCTTTGTATATAAATTGCCTTCCTGACTCCATCCACTTTCGGGCTTTAATTCAGGGTTTCCTCCAGGTCGCCAAAAGCGATCATTGAGGGTAGGCAGGCGATAATTTCTACTAATTTTTGCCTGCAATTGAATTTGTCTAGAAAGCTGATAGCGCACGTCTAAATTCGGTAAAAAAGGCACGAAAGCACCATCTACTAGGGCTTGCCTAGCACTTAATTGGGCGCGCCATTTCGCTTTTTCCCAACGATAGGTAGCAAATAAAGCGGTACGATTTTCCATAGGAATAGTGCCGCGATAACCATCCGCGCTTGCTTGGGTGTGCGTATGTGTTGCACCAAGTTGAAATTGCTGATTGCGCCAAGTCCATTGCCGATTCAATTCGCCGATATAGCTCATGAAATAGCTCGGCGCATCTATACTTTGTAAAGGATTTTTATAGTGAATATCTTCTTTAAAAAAGGCAGTTTTTGCTTGCCAGATGCCCGTTCGAGTAGCTTGTTGCCAATCCAATATAAGACGCGTTGCTTGGTCATCCTGCGAAGCTTCACTACGGTTTTGAGTCGTAGTGGGCGGAATTTCACGGCTAGAAAATTGTTGCCAAAAATGCAGCGCGATTTGCTGTTTTGGATTTATTTTCCAATACACATCTTGTAAAATATTTTGCTGCGAAAAATGGGCATTGCTTTGTCGAATTGGCTCAATATCATCTCTAATTTGATAGATGAAATCATTCCGCGCTTGCTGGTGTAATATTTTAGTACGACTCTGGAAACGACTGCTCCCCCACCCGACTTGCAGTTGTTGATTCCATTTTCCAAAACTTCCTAGCTCCGATAGCAATTGCGCTTGCCATCGCTTCGAAAAATCCGCACTATTATCCAGCGATAGCACACCACCTATCGCACCACTACCCCACAAAGCAGCGTTTCCGCCTTTTTGTAGGCTAATACTTTCCGCCGCTTGGATAGGCAAGAGCGATAAATCCAACAAGCCAAGCATTGGACTTTGAATGGGTAGCCCATTCCATAATACTACGGTATGCCCCGCACTACCGCCACGTATGGAAGAAGTCGCTAAACTTCCTGCGCCATAATGCTTAATAAAGACATTGCTTTCGCTACTCATTAAGTCGGCGAGGCTAGTCGCAGCAGTTCTTTGGAGGGCTTCAGTTCCCCATACTTGTGTGGCTGCTTCTAGGCTTTGCGCTCGGATAAGCTTGGCGTTTACCACCACAGTATCTGTCGTAACTTGAGCATGTAACAGCCCCGTTAGCAGCAGCAAAATTCCCAAACCAAAGCGAAGTAGCGTCATAGATTTCGGTTCTAGCCTGCAAATATCTCAAAATGAGATAGCTTTGTAGGTATGCTTTCGTTATATTTGCGCGGATTTTTTGCCAAGTAAGAATAATACAATAGTAAAAGAGTAGTTTTAAGCTAAAATATACTCTTTTATTTACAAGTAGGTTTGGTGAATATTACCGTTAGTACGGAGATAAAAATTTGAAAGCGAGACAATCTCACATCTCAAATCTAATATCTCACATCTACTTAAGTGTTAAAATGTCAGATAATAAGCAAAGTCTTGCACCTAAAGTACGTCCGAACTTCATCTATGCTGTGTTGAGCGTAGCATTGGTGCTATTCTTATTGGGCTTTTTTGGTTTGATGCTTATCCAGACAAAAAGCTTGGTAGATGTCTTCAAAGAGCGTGTCAATATCATGGTAGAGCTAGAGGATGATACCGAACAAGCTTCCATTGATAAAATTCAAGAACTCATCACCACAAGTGCCTATGCTAGACCTGGAAGTGTGACCTTCACGAGTAAAGAAGAAGCAGTAGAGTTGCTACGCGAGGATTTTGGAGAAGATTTCTTGAATTTAGACTTGCCAAACCCGCTTTATGATGTGCTGACGTTTAATGTGCATTCGCATTATTTAGTGGCAGATAGTCTACAAGATATTCGCAAATCGTTGAAACGCTATTCTTTCGTGAGCGATGTCTATTATCAAGAAAGCTTGATTAATGAAATTGCGAATAATATTCAGCGTATTGGCTACTTTGCTTTATTGATTAGTCTGTTTTTCATCTTTGTAGCCGTTTTGCTGATTCACAATACCATTCGACTAGCTTTATACGCCAATCGTTTTTTGATAAAAAATATGCAATTGGTAGGTGCATCTTGGGGTTTTATCAGCCGTCCGTACTTGATACGAAGCCTTTGGCAAGGTGTATTAAGTGCACTTTTAGCCATCGCTGCCTTATTAATTATAAATCTATTGGTCAATCGAGAAATCAGTAGTTTTGTTAATTTTGGACAGAATTGGCGCATGTGGTTGCTCTTTGTAGGCTTAATTATTTTAGGCATCATTATCACTACCTCAAGCACCTATTATGCTGTAAATAAATACCTCAAAATGCGAACCGATGATTTGTACTAGAGTGGTTTGGATATTTAGTTGTTTATGTGATGGTTGATTTTTCAACTAAATAACTAAATATCCAAACATCCAAATATCTAAATTCTAATGAGTAAGGAAAGAAAGAAAAAAGTAGTAACGACCAATGAAGCTAAAGCTACTCGGAAATCGACAAATACTAATGCGGAACGCAAAACGCGTAAAAAAACGGTTAGTCCGACCACAAGTTCGCGTCGTTCTGCAACCACTAGCGCGGCAGCCCGTACTATTCGAAAGGAAGAACTGATTTATAAGCGCGAAAACTACTTAATGATGTTGGGTGGTGTGGCACTTATTGCACTCGGCATGTTGCTTATGAGTGGTGGCGCGATGCCAAGCAATGATGTTTGGGATCCAAATATCATTTATAGTGCGCGCCGAACGGTTCTAGCTCCTATCTGTATTCTTGCTGGTTTAATACTTGAAATCGTAGCTATTTTTAAGAAATTTTAATTATTGTTGATTCGTCCATTTGAGAATTTGTGAATCTGAATTCAAATTAACGAACACTCAAATCCACGAATTAACATCTATGCAGTCCCATGTACGAATTATTAAAAGCGATTGTCCTTGGCGTGGTGCAAGGACTTACTGAATTTTTGCCCGTTTCGAGTAGCGGACATCTCGAATTAGCCAAATTTTTCCTCCAAGATGATAGCCTTGCCGAAGAAAGTATGCTGATGACCGTCGTCTTACACGCAGCGACCGCTCTCAGCACCATAGTCATTTTCAGAAAAGATATTGCAGAGATTTTCAGAGGGCTTTTCCAATTCAAAATGAATGAAGATTGGCATTTTGCATTGAAAATTATTGTTTCCATGATTCCTGCCGCTATTGTAGGGATTGTATTTGAGGAACAAATTGAGCAATTATTTAGCCAAAATATCTTATTGGTTGGTGTTATGCTATTGGTAACGGGCGCGCTACTCTTCTTAGCCGATCGCGCCAAGCGTACCGACAAAAATGTCTCTTACAACAATGCCTTATTAATAGGTATCGCACAAGCTATCGCCATTTTGCCCGGTATTTCTCGTTCAGGCGCGACGATTTCGACTGCCGTTTTGCTGAATATTGACCGCGAAAAGGCAGCACGCTTTTCTTTCCTCATGGTTGTACCTCTGATTTTCGGAAAAATGGCAAAAGACATCCTAAGTGGCGATTTATCCCAATCAACGGATGACTTCACCTTACTCGCGGCTGGCTTTGCGGCTGCATTCCTGACGGGTTTAGTGGCCTGTACTTGGATGATTCAATTGGTAAAAAGTAGCAAATTGACCTATTTCTCTATCTATTGCTTCATCGTCGGTATTTTAGCTATTGTGGGTTCGCTTGGATTGTTTGGATAAGAAAATTTCCTCTATAAATTTCTAGCTGATAGTTTGGGCTGAATTTTTATTCAGCCCGTAATGTGTTATCGAAACTCCGTTTCGAGTGTTGCTTTTACTATAAGTTATTGAGACGAAACAGAGTTTCGAGACCGCATTCCGACTTGAATATCAATTCAAGTCAAACATCAGCTAACTTTTTACAGAGAGATATTTTTTGTAAATAAAGTCTTATATCTTGGCAACATGAATCGTAGATATTTTGCTCAGCAACTCGCCCTTGCCACTGCTACATTTCCTTTTCTAAGTGCTGGAAAAACGCAGAAAAAGAAAACCCTAAAACCACAGCGACTTCGCAAAGGTGATACTATGGGTATGATTACACCAGGCAGCTTCGCTACGGATAGTGCCTTAGAAAAAGCCGTACAAAATGTAGAAAGTCTAGGTTTTAAAGTCAAATTAGGCAAGCATATTCGAGCAGAACGTGGCTATAATGCAGGCAGCGACGCAGAGCGTCTTGCGGACTTGCACAGCATGTTCTTGGATGAACAAGTGCAAGGCATTTGGTGCGTGCGAGGTGGCTATGGCTGCACACGACTGCTTCCAATGATGGACTACAAAATGATTCGTAAACATCCCAAAGCACTCATCGGATATAGCGACATTACGGCTCTGCATCAAGCAATTCATTTAGAGACGGGTTTGGTAAGTTTTCACGGGCCAGTTGCCGCATCGGATTTCACAGATTATACAGTAGAATACTTAACGAAAGTCTTGATAAGCCCACAAGCAAGCCTTAATATTCTACTATCACAAGAAAATAAAGACCGAGGCACAGAAGAAGCGGCTTATGAAACGCAAACTATAAACGCAGGCAAAGCGCGCGGCAAACTTGCAGGCGGAAATCTATCCTTACTCGCAGCGATGGCAGGCACGAAATGGGAATTGGATGCTTGTGATAAGTTGGTCTTTATAGAAGAAATTGGGGAAAAGCCCTATCGGATTGATAGAATGCTGACGCAATTGCGCCAAACCGCCAACTTGCAAGAAGCTAAAGGTTTGGTACTAGGTGTGTTTAATGATTGTGATAAAGATGCCGATGACCGTTCCTTATATCTAGATGAATGCCTAAAAGACCGCCTTCAGGATTTGAATAAACCGACTATTTACGGACTATCCTTTGGACATATTTCTAATCAATGTACACTACCTATAGGCATTGAAGCGGAATTAGATACTGCTACGCAAAGTATTCGCTTATTAGAAAAAGCCGTACTCTAATCCACAAACAACCAACGATACGCAGGCTGAAACGCGCGCGCCCAATAGCCTTCACCGTGAAAGCCATCACCATCAATACGAATATTAATTTCCTCAGGTCGGAAGCCCGACGATTGTAGGGTTACACGCATGCGCTCTGTGTTAGCGGCTATATTTCCATCTTCATTGCGTCCTGCTGCTAGGTAGATTTTCACGGGAGCTTCCCGTCCTTTATTCTGCACATGTTCGTAGGCTTCTTCTGAAAACCAAAAGGAAGGGGAAAATATTAAAGCTTTCCCGAAGATATTTTGATGCTCAATGATAGCATACATCGAAATTAATCCACCCATAGAGCTACCGCCGATACCTGTATGAGATTGCTCGCTGCGAGTGCGGTAATTCGCATCTATATAAGGCTTCAAATCATTTACGATAAAATTGACGTAGGCTTCGCCTTCGCCACCTTTATTGTAGAATGTATTGCGCCAGGGTGAATATTCGTCCAAACGAGCTTCATCTCTAGAATTTTCAATACCCACTACAATTGCTGTGGGAAGATTATTCTTATGAAAAATATCCAACGATTCATCTATCTCCCACTCTCCTGCGAAACTTGCTGAACGGTCGAATAGATTTTGCCCATCGTGCATGTAAATTACTGGATAATATTGCCCCGAATTTTCATAATTAGGTGGTAAATACATCCAAATTTTACGCTTTCGCCCAAGCTCAGTAATATCGAATTCTTTTTCAAGCACGAAATATTCGCCTACTCCTGTACTTACTGTAGTCGTATCTACCGTAGTATCAACATAATCTATATCAGTCAGAACATTATCACTAGTTTTACAACGGTAAATAAGGAGCAAAATAGCTACCGATAGTAGCACTATTAACAATCGTATCATTTTTCTATTTAATTTTTCCACGAAGTCCTAATTCCACCACTTCAACATCTTTTATAATGGCATTTTCGATACTAAAGCGTACAATAGTCTTCATTTTGTGAAAGCCATGTACACCAGCCGCACCAGGGTTGATATGTAATAAATCTAAGTTGCGATCGGGCATGATTTTCAGAATATGCGAATGCCCGCAAATATATAATTTCGGGCGATGTTCTTCTAATAACTTTCGCACGCGAGCGGTATAACGCCCAGGATAGCCGCCAATATGCGTCATTAACACCTTTACGCCCTCGCACTCAAAAATGAGGTTTTCGGGATACACTCTGCGAAAAGTGCCGCCATCAATATTACCATAAACGGCTTTGAAAGGACGAAAAGTCTCCAATCGTTCCACAACATCCCAAGTACCTATATCGCCTGCATGCCATATTTCATCACATTCTTCAAAATAATCAAACACACTTTCCTCTAAATGACTATGTGTATCCGAAATTAAGCCTATCCGCATATGAATAAGTATTTTTTTTCATAAAAAACAGAAAAACATACAAGTGTATCTTTTTTTGGCATTAGGTGTTTTTTCATGTAAATACATTTAAAAATACACTATTTGAACCCAAAAGCTTTCCAAAATAACAAAAAATCCCATTTTGAAACAAAACAGAAAGTATACAAACCTTAAATTGTTAATAAAAAGTTAAAATATTTTCATTTCTATCTTTTCAACTTACATTTGTATTGAAAGCGAAAAGGTATAGAACATTGATATAAGAAAAGCAAGATATTCCCTATAGAATTCTATTTCTATACACTCATAGTATATATTCTTCTCTTAACTAATCAATGCATCAAAAGTTTCCTGTTACCTTCTTTCTTTGAAAAGAAATCACATAAGCTAAAGCCTGCTTGCACAAAAAGGCATTATAGATTTATGAAAAGCATTAATTATTCATTCGACTTATACAGACTAAGTACTGTTTGTGGAATAGAATAGTTTGAAAGTGAGAAAAAACTTTTTTTTAAGAATAGCAATACGGTAAATAGAGCGTCTTTTGTCCTCCTCTTTCTTGTTAATGAGGGGGACTTTTTGTTTTTGAATTTATTTCGTAATATCGCATGATATATGCTGTGCTATCTGCTTTAATTATGTGCAGTAGCGATAGCACCTAATCAAAAAAATAAATCATGCGAATAATCACGTTTGTTTTCGTCTTTCTCATTAGCCAAATGAGCCTTCATGCAGGTGAAGGCATGTGGTTGCCTCTTTTCCTGAAGCAGCTCAATGAAGCAGAAATGCAAAGCATGGGCATGAAGCTTACCGCTGAAGATATTTACAGTGTCAATAAAGGTAGTCTAAAAGATGCGATTGTTCATTTTGGAGGATTCTGTACGGGCGAAGTCATCTCTAACCAAGGACTTGTACTGACTAATCACCACTGCGGTTATGGTCAAATCCAATCCCACTCTACCTTAGAAAACAATTACTTAGAAGATGGATTCTGGGCAGCAGACAAAGGCAAGGAATTATCTAATCCAGGGCTATTTGTCACCTTTATCGTTCGTATTGAGGATGTGAGCGATGCCATTCTAAAAGGCACAGAAGGTGCAGCTAACGCGAAAGCGCGCCAGTCCATAATAGATAAAAATATAGATGCTGCTAAAAAATCCATGGAGCTAGGCAAATTTGAAGATGTGCTGATTCGCCCATTCTTTGAAGGCAATCAGTACTTCATGTTTACTACGCAGACTTTTAAGGACATTCGTTTGGTGGGTGCACCACCTTCTTCTATTGGAAAATTTGGTGCAGATACCGATAATTGGGAATGGCCACGTCATACAGGCGACTTTGCTCTATTCCGCATTTATGCCAATAAGGATAATAATCCAGCAGAATATTCAGAAGATAATATACCATACACCCCACGTCATTTCTTGCCTGTTTCCCTAGATGGTGTAGCAGAAGATGATTTCACAATGGTATTCGGCTTTCCTGGAAGAACACGCGAGTATTTGCCTTCTTTTGCAGTAGAGCAAGTAGTGGATGTATTAAATCCAGCAAAAATTGACATCCGTACTAAAGCACTTGAAATTATTGATGGTGCAATGCGAGAAGATGCTCAAGTGAAAATACAATATGCCTCTAAGCAAGCTCGTATTGCAAATGCTTGGAAAAAGTGGATAGGGGAAAGTCAAGGTTTGCAAAAAACAGGTGCTTTGGAGAAAAAACGTATGCTTGAATCTGAATTTTTGAAGCGCGTAAATGCAAAGCCAGAATGGAAACAAAAATATGGCAGCTTACTCAACGATTTTGAGCGGCTGTACAAAGAAGTGCGCCCCTATGCACTTACCCGCGATTATTTCAATGAAATTGCAGGACGAAATATTGAACTGATGCGCTTGGTGAACGCGCTTAGTCGGGTGGCAAAAGCGGACTCTATGGATGAAGGCTTGCAAGGGCGTGTGGCGAATTATCTTGAAAATTTCTACAAAGATTATCGTCCAGAAATAGATAAAAAGGTGTTTGCCAGCCTGATGGAGGTGTATTTTAATAAAGTAGATGGCAACTATATATCAGACTATGCCAAAGAACGCGTGGAAGATGCAGGCAAAAACTACACTGATTTAGCAGAAAAAATATACAGCAAGTCTATTTTTACTAGGGGCGACGAACTCATAACAATGGTAAAAAAAGACCCTGACAATGCAATAAAAACCATTCGAGAAGACATCGCTTTCCAATTTGGACGTGGACTTTCTGAAGCGTATTATGACAGTTCGGAAAAAGAATATACACGCATCAATGATGAGTTAAAGGAATTGCAGCGCACTTATATGAAAGCACTAATGGAAGTATTTCCTGAGCAACGCTTCTATCCTGATGCGAATAGCACTATGCGCGTGACATACGGACAAGTGAAAGGTTACGAGCCGCGTGATGGCGTACGCTATCAGCCAGTCACTTACTTGGATGGGGTGCTAGAAAAATATAAGCCAGGCGATTATGAATTTGATGTGCCTATTAAGCTCCGTAAACTCCATGCAGGCAAAGACTACGGACAATATGCAGATGAAACAGGCAAAGTACCTGTGTGCTTTTTAGGCTCTAATCATACGACAGGCGGCAACTCTGGCAGCCCAGCTATTGATGCGCATGGCAATCTGATTGGATTAAACTTTGACCGCGTGTGGGAAGGTACCATGAGTGACTTGAATTATGATGCGAGTATCTGTCGCAATATTATGGTAGATGTGCGCTATATTCTGTTTATTGTTGATAAATATGCAGGTGCGACACACCTAGTGGAAGAGATGAAATTGGTACGCCCGAAGCGATTCAGTAAGGTGAATCCTAAGAAAGGTATTCCTATTCCTAAAGAAAAGCTCAAACTAAAAAAGAACTAATCGTTGGAAACAGCACTACATACATTTGAGCCAAATTTATCGCAGGAATACTTCAACTTAGCACTAGCGGTTGGAGTATTCTTGCTTGCTTTATTGGGACTTTTCTTGCTTTTTCGCAAGAAGGCAAGCTACGAGGAACGCAATCGGCAACGACTATTACAAATGCTGGCGGGTTTTGCAACAATCATTGCGTTGGGTATAAGCGTAGGGATTTTATATAATATAAGCATCCTTCAGCCCATTCGCATTTATAGTGATAGTGTGGAAACAGGCTATGGAAAAGTCAAATTTGATGACTTGAAAGCAGTTTATCTACACCAAGCACAAGAGCGTTCTTTTGTATCACCCGATATAGAAGTTAGTAGCGCACACTTGCTATATATGGAAGAAAAGCGCGGCAAAGCGTATCTTTTCTCACCTGAAAATTATGATGTAGAGACTATTGTACGAACACTACGCCCTATGATGGATGAATAACCTACGATTCTTCCTCCTCCTCTTCGTGCAAGTGTTCTCCGCAATGCTTACAAAATTCTGCGTCATCATCGTGTCCTTCGCTACCACAGCTTTGACAGGCATAAGTATTGCTTGGCATATCTTTACTATTTGCCATTTCAGCCGTCACGATTCCTGTTGGAACAGCAATTACAGCATAACCCAAAATCATTACGATAGCTGCTAAGAACCGACCGAGATCGGATTTAGGAGTTAAATCCCCATACCCTACTGTTGTAAGGGTAACGATTGCCCAATAAATACTTTGCGGAATGCTCTGAAAGTGGTCATTTGTACCACCTTCTACTAAGTACATTATAGAGCCGATAATAGTTACTAACAGAATTATAAATACCAGAAAAACCGTAATCTTCGGCTGACTGGCGCGCATCGCTTTTGTAATAACGGCACCTTCGCGCAAGAAATGCCCTAGCTTAAAAATACGAAATACACGCATTAGGCGTAAAGCACGAATCACAACAAAATATTGCGAACCTGCCAAGAAGATAGCTAAATAGGTAGGCAGAATCGCCAATACATCAATAATGCCATAAAAACTTTTGGCATATCGCCACGGATTTTTTAAGCAATAGAGTCGTAAAATGTATTCTATTGTAAATACAATAGTGAAGCCCCACTCTAATACTGGAAAGATGTCCGAATATTTAATTGCCATAGAAGGGACACTTTCCAACATCACCACTACTACACTTAAGACAATAAGTATCAATAAAACGATATCGAAATGCTTGCCCGCAGGTGTTTCGGCTTCAAATATGATTTCGTGTAAACGCGTTTTTAAAGTACGTTCGCTCATATCTTGGATTTAATGCCCGCAAATTTCTAAAAAGATTGCACTTTGTCAAATTCTATTGATAGTGAAATCTTAAGGGATTAGGAATTTGCTACCTTTGCAAACCACTCAAGGCTGCGTATCATCAAAAACGTAATCATATATTCAATAATTCTACTCATTAATATAAAAATGTACACTATGTTTAAGGAAATCACCAAATTAGGGCTTGGGACTATCTTAATTATTTGGTTTCTTGCAGCCTGCAATTCAGAAACAACAACTACAACAGAAGATACCGTTATGGAGAATCCTATTGGTTTATACCAAAAAGCAGCAATAGAAGCACCAACTGCTAAAAAAGTGCCTAAAGAACTTACTAAGCACGACGATACGCGTATTGACAATTACTATTGGTTAAATAAGCGTGAAGATCAAGCAGTAGTTGACTACTTGAACGAAGAAAACGACTATACCGATAAAATGACAGCCCACCTGAAAGACCTTCGGGAAGAACTGTTTGAGGAAATCAAAGGTCGCATCAAGCAAGATGATCAATCCGTGCCATACAGAGATAGAGGTTACTACTACATCACGCGCTACGAAGAAGGGCAAGAATACCCTATTTATGCGCGTAAGAAAGGCAGCTTGGAAGCCAATGAGAAAATCATGCTCAATGTCAATGAAATGGCTAAAGACTATGATTACTACAATGTAGGTGGGCTATCGGTGAGTATGAATAATAAATTATTAGCATTTGCCGAAGATACCTTAAGTCGTAGAATTTATACTATAAAATTCAAAAATCTAGAAACAGGTGAATTGCTTGAGGATGCTATCCCTGGTACTACTGGTGGGCTTGCTTGGGCGAATGATAATAAAACTGTCTTTTATACTACAAGAGAGGAAGGTACGCTGCGGGCATACAAAGTATTTCGGCATGTATTGGGCACGCCTGTATCAGAAGATGTGGAAATCTGGCATGAATCAGATAATACTTTTTCGTGCTTTGCTTATAAAACAAAGTCCGATAAATATATCGTAATTGGTTCTTATCAGACGCTTTCGCAAGAATATCGCGTATTAGAAGCCGATAATCCAACGGGTAAATTCCGCGTCATTCAGCCACGTGAGCGCAACTTAGAGTATGGTATCGCACATTTTGGTGATAAATTCTATATCCGCACCAATTTGGATGCAAAGAATTTCCGCCTAATGTCTACACCTGAAAATGCAACGACTAAGGACAATTGGGAAGAGGTCATTCCACATCGCAAAGATGTACTGTTGGAGGGTATGGATATTTTCAAAAAATATCTAGTATTGAGTGAGCGTAAAAGTGGTATTTCGCAGCTTCGTATACGCCCCTGGGAAGGTACGGAACACTATATTGAATTTCCAGAAGATGCCTATGTAGCCTATACCTCTACCAACCCTGAATTTGACACCGATATATTGCGTTTCGGTTATACATCCATGACTACGCCTAGCTCGACTTTCGACTATAATATGGAGACTAAAAAACGCGAACTACTTAAGCAACAAGAAGTAATAGGTGGCTTCAATAAGGACGACTATCAATCCGAACGCATCTATGTGACTGCCCGCGATGGGGCAAAAGTGCCTGTTTCGATGGTCTATAAAAAAGGCTTTGAAAAAGACGGACAACAGCCACTTTTACTCTATGGCTATGGCTCGTATGGCAGTAGTATGGAGCCTTACTTTAGTTCTTCGCGCCTAAGTCTTTTGGATAGGGGCTTTGCTTTTGCTATCGCGCATATACGAGGTGGGGAAGAAATGGGTAGACATTGGTATGAAGATGGCAAGCTTTTGAATAAAATCAATACCTTCAATGACTTTATTGATTGCGGAGAATATTTAGTAAAAAACAAATATACCAATCCTGAGAAACTCTTTGCTATGGGTGGTAGTGCAGGTGGTTTACTGATGGGAGCTATCGTAAATATGCGCCCTGACCTCTGGAAAGGAGCAGTAGCAGCCGTACCATTCGTAGATGTAATAACGACTATGCTGGACGAAAGTATTCCGCTCACTACTTTTGAGTATGATGAATGGGGGAATCCGAACGAGAAAGAGTACTACGATTATATGAAATCCTACTCACCTTATGATAATGTAGAAGCAAAAGAATATCCTGCACTACTTATCACCACAGGTTTGCATGATAGCCAAGTGCAATATTGGGAACCTGCAAAATGGGTGGCTAAAATGCGCGAAATGCGTACCGATGATGAGCCACTGCTCCTACATACCAATATGGATGCAGGACATGGTGGGCAATCTGGACGTTTCCGACGATTTAAGGAAACTGCTCTAGAATATGCCTTTTTCTTAGATTTGGCAGGCAAGGTGAAAGTAAAAGGATAACATCATTGCCAACTACCTCAAAAAGAAAAAAGCTGAATAATCATTAGAGTTGTTCAGCTTTTTCTATCTATAATTCATTGTAAAATAAGCGGTTTTAAAACGACAACACATTCATATATTTTTCTATTTTTGCGCCGTTTTAATATAAGCTTTAAATCTATTTGATAAAAAAAAATTATGCCATATTTATTTACATCTGAATCCGTATCAGAAGGACATCCAGATAAAGTAGCGGATCAAATATCCGATGCTATACTAGATGCATTTTTAGCAAAAGACCCAAACGCTAAAGTAGCTTGCGAAACACTTGTAACTACTGGTTTAGCAGTAGTGTCAGGTGAAGTGCGCTCCAAAGCTTATGTAGATGTACAAACGGTGACGCGTGAAGCTATACGAAGAATTGGATATACACGCTCTGAGCTACAGTTCGATGCCGATTCCTGTGGAGTGCTTTCTGCTATTCATGAGCAATCTGCTGACATTGCACAAGGGGTAGATGTGGGTAAAAAGGAAGAAGAACAAGGAGCAGGCGACCAGGGCATGATGTTTGGTTATGCTACCAATGAAACCGATAACTATATGCCCATTGCCTTAGATTTATCGCATAAAATACTACAAGAACTAGCTGTCATTCGTAGAGAAAATGACAATATCACCTACTTACGACCTGACTCTAAAGCGCAAGTTACTATCCAATACGATGATAATCATAAGCCTTTAGCTATTGATACCATTGTGGTTTCTACTCAGCATGACGACTTCGATAAAGATGATGATGTAATGTTGAATAAGATTCGCAAGGATATGATTGAAATCTTAATGCCAAGAGTGAAAGCACAATGTCGTCCAGAGGTACAAGATCTCTTTAATACAGACATCACATATCATATCAACCCAACAGGCAAATTTGTGATTGGTGGCCCACATGGTGATACTGGACTGACTGGTCGCAAAATAATTGTAGACACTTATGGGGGCAAAGGAGCACATGGTGGTGGAGCTTTTTCAGGCAAAGACTCCTCAAAAGTAGATCGCTCAGCAGCTTATGCAACGCGACATATTGCTAAAAATGTAGTAGCAGCAGGCTTAGCAGAACAGTGTTTGGTGCAAGTGGCTTACGCTATTGGAGTAGCAGAGCCTGTAGGCTTGTATGTAGATACCTATGGCACTTCAAAAGTACAGCTATCAGATGGAGCTATTGCGGTTAAATTAGCAGAACTCTTTGATATGCGTCCAGCAGCTATTGTAAAGCGATTTGGTTTAAAAAACCCTATTTTCTCTGAAACGGCTGCCTATGGACACATGGGACGCAATTCGGAAAGCAAAATAGTGCATATTGATGGAAAAGAAACCACTGTGGAAACCTTCACTTGGGAAAAATTAGATATGGTAAATGCCGTAAAATCAGCATTTAATCTGATATAAACGTTAATGTTGCCCCTCTTATAGTTACTATACATTATTTAAAAACGTCTAAAAAAGGTGTTTAGGAGCGAATGCTTCTAACACCTTTTTTATGTTGTATTACGATTGGTTTCAGATTATTCATTTACATGAAAGTGATGAACAAACGTCTTGAAACGGGCGTTTACAGAACAAAGTTTTCATAAAAGGAAGAAGATTAAAACGAAAACCTACCAACAAAAACACAAGAAAATAATTATGATTAAAGACGATTTTTCAACAAATGGCATGCATGACTATACAATTTTAGAGGATGAAATGGGAGATGCTCACGCCAGCACTAGCCTTGAAACACCAATCCGTAAAGGAGCTTTTGAACAGAGTGATGAAGAAAAAATGGAAGCGATAGAAGGTCACTTCAGCGCAATCATGGATATTTTAGGACTTGATCTCAAGGATGATAGTCTAAAAGGAACCCCGCGCAGAGTGGCTAAAATGTTTGTAAAAGAAATTTTTAAAGGGCTCAATCCTGAAAATGAACCGCCCATCACGCTATTCGACAATAAATTTCAATACAAGCAAATGCTTGTAGAAAAAGGGATTAAGCTACACACATTTTGTGAGCATCACTTTTTGCCTATATATGGCGTAGCACATGTAGCGTATATCGCTCAAGGCAAAGTAATTGGTCTGTCGAAGTTGAATCGGATTGTAGAATATTACTCAAAACGTCCGCAAGTGCAAGAACGGCTGACCGTTCAGATAGCGAATCATCTCAAAAAAGTACTAAAGACGGAGGACGTAGCTGTATATATCGAAGCAAAGCATATGTGCGTACAGGCACGTGGCGTGGAACATGAAGGTTGCTCAACCATCACTTCAGAATATTGTGGCAAGTTCTTGACAGAAAAAACTCGTGCAGAATTCTTAGCAGCCGTTGCTTAGAAGCTGTTTTAAAACCTCTGCTGATTGATAAGGGTAAAGCCACGAATGTGTAAATTCGTCATATTCGTGGCTTTTTTATGAACCCTACGCTATCCTAGTCGTTTCCTCTCCAAAATATCATCTTGTATGGAACTTTTACAACACAAAAATGTACTCGTCGTAGGTGCAACGGGAGGTATCGGAGCAGAAACTGCTCGTCTTATCAACAATAATAAGGCAACCGTCTTCATAACAGGTAGGAATACTGATGCTCTACAAACTATCGCTAAAAAGAATAGTATCCCAAGCGAACGCGTCTTTACTTTAGACATTACAAAAGCAGAAGCGGTAGAAACAGTTGCACAGCAAATTCATAGCCAAATTGGGCAATTAGACGTACTTGTAAATGCAGCAGGTATTGGTATTATAAAACCACTTGAAAAGCTAGACTACGCAGACTTCAATAAAGTTATAGACACCAATCTGAAAGGTACATTTCATTTATTAAAAGCATTTCTTCCGCCTATGAAAGCGGCCAAAAAAGGCTTAATTATCAATATGCCAGGGGTATTAGGAAAAGCTCCGATGGCTGGTGCAACAGCTTATGCAGCTTCCAAATATGGACTAAACGGAATGCTAAAGTCCGTTCGGGAAGAACTAAAACGCACGAATATACGCATCACGAATATCTATCTAGGTGGCGTGGATTCTCCATTTTGGGACGATATTGATTTAAAAGTCAATCGTGATAAATTCATCACGGCTAAAGAAGCAGCAAAAGCCGTTTGGTTTCTTTGCCAACAACCATCTTCGGGCGTAGTATCAGAAATGGTCATTCAACCGTTCAATCATCAGGTTCTATAACTAGTTTTAGCTAAAATTGCTTAACTTGGACAGTATTTGAAGTAATTTGTTTAAACACAAAAAGTGCTGCTACATGCTCACACGCACTACAATTACACATTTTTTCTTCACGATGCTGGTCATTAGCCTGCCCATATCAAAAGGGGCAACATCGGTAGTGGTAGCAATATTATTCTTATTGTCGCTTCTAAAATTAAGAGATACAAAGCTTAAAATTCAGCCTACGGACTGGGTATTGCTATCACCTATAGCTGTATTTTTAGTTTTAGCTATCAGCCTACTCTACTCCGCCAATCTAAAACGCGGGATAGCCCTACTCTATCGGCAAAATGCCTTATTACTTTTTCCTATTATTTTCTATCAGCACAAAGGTTTTTTATGGTCACAAATTCCAAAATATATCCAATGTTTTATTTATGCGGTTTTAGGCACTTCCTTATTAACCTTATTATTTTTCGTGCTTCCAGAAAATACTACACTAAGCATCACCGAAAACTTTCCAATCTTAAAAGATTATGCCCCTCAGCACCAACGCGTCGCATTTGGTGCCTATAGTCCATTTATTGATCGTTTACAGTTTGGCTATCTTATTGGTATTGCTATTCTAATGCAGCTATGGCGAATAGCGACAGCAGCCAGGCCATTATTAAATGGAATCCTCCTAATCATTCTTCTAAGTACCTTACTAATTCTAGGCGCACGTGGGGCACAAATTGCAATACTCATAAGCTTAGCGGTCTGGATTGTAATTGCCTATAAACAGTTTATTCACCCATATATTCAAAAATGGATAGGTAAATTTGCGTCTATCGGATTAGCAATTTTTGGTATTGCATTTTTCCTACTAGTCCTCCCCTATTGGGCTTATAAAAGTGTACCTGCATTTGCAGAACGCTATAATCAATTGCGCTGGGAAATTCGTGTATTTCAGCTAGACGATTTACAATCGCATGATTATGTCCATTTCACTAGTATCCGACGTATTATGAGTTGGAACAACAGCTGTAAACTCATCCAACAACATCCAATATTTGGTACAGGAATAGGTGATATGGAAGCACAATTGGAACGTCTTTATCAAGAAGATAATTTGGGATTTCCAGTCAATTCACACCACCAGTTTCTTTATTATTGGGCAAGTGCAGGCTTATTGGCCCTACTGACTTTTTGTATATCATACTTCGGCTTTTGCCGATATGCTTGGAAGCAAAAAAAATGGCAAGTAAAGGCATTAGGCTTATCCTTTGGACTTTTCTTCTTTATTGTATTTATGTTGGATGTTCCCTTACTTTATCAGGTAGGCTCTACTAGTTTTTACACCTTCTTTTGTTTATTTCTTTTGCTCAAGAAATGAGATAAGGGACGAGGAAAAAAAATTCTGATAGCCTTCCCTAAGGAAAACTACCAGAACCAAATTCAATGGAAAATCAAAATTGTTTTTTGGCTCCTTAATAGCAATACGTAGTAAAGTATAAATTTGGCTACTAGAATTATTTGAATTGGCTGTTGGAATTGTTGTAGAACTCTAATTACTGCTTATAAATATTTATGATGTAACATGTATAATTCCTTTGAAATCTTGATTAGTTGGGGTTATCCAAGCTTATAGGGTTTTATGTAAAATGCGTACCTAAAAAAACTTTATCTAACCCTAATTCATATAGGTAAGTACCTTTTATTGAAAATTGTAACCACCTAAATCTTTATTTTTTTCAAAAAAATTCAAAAAAACATATAAGTCACTCATTATTAGGGCTATTTGCAGCTAGAAAAAACAACTAAATAAAATTTAAAAAACAAGAAAACTATAAATGAGGAATATTAAAAATTGGGAATGACCAAATAAATTCAAGCAAAATCAAATTTGTTTTGGATTAAAAAAAGTATATCTTTGTAAATAGATGATTTGTAGTAAAATGGATAATGTGATGAAAAAACAAAGCACAAACAGAAAGTACAATTTCCCTGATGCCGATTTGTATTTGCAATGCATGGAACGCATTCGTTATGCGCACAGAGATATACAGTATTTCGAGCAATACGGTTTTGATCTAGAACGACTCAAAAAATTTAAAGCTTCTTGTGATAAATTCCGTAATCTACCCGATGATGATGAACTCATAGGTGACCAAATGATGATGACGGAAAAAAAATATAAAGCAGCAGAAAAACTTAAAACTGCTGTCCGTAGCCTAATGACACGCGTAGCGATGAAGTACAGCAATCGTACAGGTCGCTATCGTAAGTTTGGTACAGCAAAACTTGGCGATATGACAGATGCACAGCTCATCTTTTGTGGGCGGCGGGTAGTGCGAGTAGCGCGCGTGCAAATAGATTTCCTAGAAGATGTAGGGGTAAATGAAAATGTCTTAAATCGCATAGTGGAAGCTACAAAAGAATTTGAGCAAGCTACCAATATTCAACAAGATAAGGTTGCCGATAGAGATATAGCCGTAGAACGTCGTACAGAACAAGGCAATAAAATATACGATGAGCTTATCACGCTTTGCAATATTGGTAAGGATATTTGGGCGGAACGCGATACGATTAAGTATGAAAACTATACAATATACGAAAGTAATAATGACCAAAAAGTAGCACGTAAAGAACGCTTGACGCAGGAAGCTAAATCAGGGGAATAAATTTTGAGCTTAAACGATAGAAGTTTTAATCCACTTATGCTTATGGAGTGTATAATATTCGTGCACTCCATAAGCTTTAAGCATAGCGAAGACTTCAGGAAAACCATATGCTAATTCCTTTGGATGATGCGCGTCAGAATTGATGGTTAGTGGAATATTAGCATCCAAACAAGCTTTCAGTATCCATCTGCTTGGGTAAAATTCTGCTGCATAGCCTTTGTAAAAGCCTCGCGTATTGATTTCTACCAAAGCGTTTGATGCTTGAATTTGAGCAATGGTTTGCATTATAAGCGCGGTATACCAATCTTCTCGTTCATCAAAATATCTATTGTCTTTATTGAGTTTCTTTATTAAATCTAAATGCCCAATTATATCAATATCCGTAGATCGAAGCATTTCCACGACAGACTCGTAATAAGCGGTAACGAGTTGCTTCATATCGCCCTGATAAATCAAGTTTAGTCCTCGCTCCAACTCTTCGGTGGTATTATCAATACAACAATAGGTCTGATCTTCAAATTGGCCGACATAATGCACAGAACCGATGATAAAATCTAATTGCTTTGAAAAGTCTGCAAAGCGATTTTGCCTACCCATAATAAAGTCTACTTCTAAGCCCTTATAGACTTCTATTTGTCCAGCATATTTTTCTGTAAGTGCATTAAGTTCATCAATGTAACTATCGAGTCGTTCCTCCATCATATGCCAAGAGGTTTTAAACCCGATAGGCGCGTGACTCGAAAACCCAATTCCAGGCATACCCAAAGCAATAGCCTGTTGTACATATGCCTCTAAAGCGTGTGTACCGTCACAATAAGTAGAATGGGTATGGAGATTTACTATTTTTGTTCGCTTGTTCATTAGCCTATTTGACGTATTATTTTGATTGGTTCTTTATGATTTTAGGGAGCAGGCAAGAAATAACCTACCCATAGTTTGGATTAGTTATTTTTCTAACTCGCTAGGCGCAAAGAAGGCGCATAACTGGTTACGTAACTGATGAGCAACGACGCGAGCTGGAAAAAGAACAAGACAAACGGGTAGGTTATTTTTTGCCTGCTCCCTTATCTCGAATATTTTTTCTAGCTCGATTTACTATTTCTTGATAATCTATCCTAAATGACTCTGATAATTTTTGCTCTAGCGTACATTCAATATCCCAAAGTATTCGCAGCTCTGATTGATCTTCAAAATGCGGGTTATGCTCAATCTTATTGAATCTTTCTAAAAACTCAAATAACACTATAGCCTCTTCCTTAGTCAACTCAAGACTTACTTTGTTATGTTTATCTTGGTTCATTTAAAATGTCAAATTTTAAGATAAAAAATCATCCTATTTGAATCGGATCGCCTAGATATTTAGGTTGGGTAAATAGTAAGACATCCAAAAGCATTTTGGAACGTGCCAACACCTCCCGAACGCGGACTTTTGCACCATATCGGAAACTTACATCTTTAGCATTATAGGCTAAGGCATCAATGCCATTCAGTCGGGCAAGGAAAAGGGCGCGCTCATTGTGAAAGGCTTGGGAAATAATGGTGAGTTTTTGTTGTCCAAAAACGTGTTTGCTACGCACTATGGAATCAAGTGTGCGAAAGCCGGCATAATCGCAATAAATTTTATTGGCGGGAATGCCCGCTTTTATCAAGTCCTCGCGCATCAAGCTTGGTTCATCGTAGTCTTTGCGACCATTATCGCCACTTACGAGCAAGTAGTCTAATTTGCCCGCATCATATAATTTTTTAGCGGCAGCTATGCGATATTTATAGTACAAATTCACACGACCATTCGCCAGTATTTTAGTTGTACCAAGTACCAAACCCACCCTATTCTTGGGCATTTTTTGTAGGGTATTTGATTCGTATAATCGGTCAGTCGCACTATAGCTCACCAACTTATGCACTCCCAAAACAGCAAGTGCTAGAAGCATAAAAAACAACAAGCAATACCAAATGATACGAATCATGATAGAGGTTTTAAGCCACTTCAAATTGTAATTTAGCCAGACTGTTATATGCGCCATCGTCCAGCAAAGACAATTCTTCGTGTGTTCCTTCTTCTATAATACGTCCATTTTCCAATACATAAATGCAGTCCACATCGCGGATAGTCGCCAAACGGTGCGCGATAATAATAGAAGTCCGACCTTCCATCAGTACGTTGAGGGCATCTTGTACCGCTTTTTCTGATTCCGCATCTAAAGAAGAAGTTGCTTCATCAAGCAACAAAATAACTGGGTCTTTCAAAATAGCACGCGCAATCGCTACCCGTTGGCGTTGCCCACCTGAAAGCTTAACGCCACGCTCCCCTACTACGGTATCTAAGCCCTCTGGAAAGGCCTCAATGAACTCCCAAGCATTTGCTTTTTTTGCAGCAGCTATAATTTCCGCTTCTGTTGCTTCTGGCTTACCATAAAGAATATTCTCACGAATAGTGCCGCCTAACAAAATGACTTCTTGTGGCACAATAGCAATATTTTGTCGTAAAGCTGTTGAATTATAATCGCGTATATCGCGTCCATCTACCCTAATAGCACCGCTATCAATATCATAAAATTTCAATAGGAGTTGCACAATTGTCGACTTTCCTGCGCCACTCGTCCCTACTAGAGCCACTTTTTCACCTGCTTCCACTTCAAAGCTAATGCCTTTTAGTACGTCCACATCTTTGCGCGTAGGATAGTTAAAATGTACTGCTTCAAAAGCAATATTTCCTTCTATATGCACGGGTTCTATATCACCATTGACTTCCACTTCACTTGGCTCAGCCAAAATTTCGCGGATGCGTTCCGTAGCACCCAATGCACCTAATATTTCGGTGTAAAAATTGCCGATACCCGCTATTGAACCACCTATGAAGCCTGTATACACTACAAATTCTATGAGGTTGCCCGCCGTCATAGTGCCTGCTTCTACCATCATCGCGCCACGCCAGATAATGAAGAAAAGCGAGCCAAATAGTAGCGTAATGATAAGCATGGAAAATATAGCACGAGCGTGAGCAAACTTTAATGATATTTTGACTACTCTATCAATCGTTTTACCATAACGGATGCTTTCAAATAACTCATTGGTGAAGGCTTTTACGACCTGAATGGATTGCACAGCTTCACTAATTGCATTATTCGATTCGGCGAGTTCTTCTTGGCGTTTTTTGGAAAGTTGACGGATATATCTACCAAAAAAGATAGCCCCTACCATAATAACAGGAAAGGTACTTAGCATCACAAGAGAAAGGTCAGCAGCTCGAAAAATTAAAAAACCAATACCTACTATAAGTATGAAAATTTGCCGCATAAACTCTGCCAAAGTGATGGAAAATGCACTATATAATTTTCCCACATCAGAGGTGAGGCGACTGACAATCTCCCCCGAACGGTTTTCTTCAAAGAAGGTAATGGGCAAGGAAACCAATTTTTCGTACACCGCTTTCCGCACGGCTGCAATGCCTTTTTCACTAGCATAAGCAAATATCAATACGCGCGCATAGGATACGATACTTTGTATAACGATAATTACTCCTAATACTATTCCTAGCTGTGAAAGTGTCAAATCCCATTCGCCTTTTCCTTGTGCCGTATCTACCAACTGACCTGACAAATAGGGAAATACCATAAATACTGCGCTTGATACGAAAAGCAATACAAAGCCCAATGCCAATACCCAACGATATGGGCCAATGAATTTGAATATAGCTAAGGCTTCTCGTAGACTTTCTCTGGAAAGCTTTGGTAAAGGTGGTTCGTTTTTATCTTTTTTTGCCATTTTACTTTTATGCATTTATGCGCCAAACGCCTCTGAAAACACTTAGAAGCTTGTTAAGGTTTTTTATTTTAAGTCACAAAAACCATGCCTGCATTTAAATTAATCTTAAAATCATCCTAACAGAGGTACGAAACCATATGATTTTACCACTTAATGACGTTAGCAAGAATAAATTAGTCATTTTACACTTCAACGCATATAAAACAGAACACAC
>JAHDCQ010000547.1 GCA_020629845.1 Saprospiraceae bacterium
TTGTGGTTTTGGCTTCCAGTGCTTGATGTGGCAATGGTATTCTATTATATCATATTCGCGCCCATCCTATTTTTTGGAAGTAAAAATCGATGGTAAAAAATGTATGTATTAAGTATCATGTACCAATGTATTAGGTACAATAAGCCGTTTTTATATACCTAATACTTAATACCCGATACTATAGTACTTTTTTGATATTATTAAATTATCCATGAACATGACAACTTCTACAACAACAACACTCTCAGCTAAAGCTCAAGACGATTACATCTTGGTACAACAAGCAATTGCAGGCAATCAGCGCGCCTATGCAGATTTACTGAATCGTTACCGCTCATCCGTTTTTCATACCATGCTTAAGATGGTAAACAACCGCGATGACGCTGATGATTTAACCATCGAAGCATTCGGTAAGGCATTCCGCAAACTCAGCAGCTACACGCCACATTATGCGTTTAGCACATGGTTGTTCCGCATTGCTATCAACAACTGTATTGACCACATTCGCAAGAAGCGTTTACATGTATTGTCTATTGATGATCCAATTGATTCAGAAGGCGAGCAGGATTTCTCTGCGAACATTCGTTCCAACACGCGCAATCCTGAAGAAATTTTCATGAATACGCAAAAAATTCAATTGATGCGTATATTGATGAATAGATTGAGCGATAAGTATCGCTTAATGATTGAATTGCGCTACTTCGAGGAATTGAGCTACGATGAAATCGCACAAGAGCTAGGTATTCCATTAGGGACAGTGAAAGCACAATTGTTCCGTGCTAAAGAAATGTTATATGAGTTATTGCAAAAGCCAGGTGCTAGTGCGTACTTAGATAACAACAAGCGCAAGCCTCGCACGCGCAAAACAGCGAAAATGGAAGCACCACAAGCAGCAATTGCAGTAGCAGCGGCTTAAGCTGAGCAAAAAAGAAAGAAACACTTTTGAGTACATACTTCCCTATCAGGCATTGCTTGATAGGGATTTTTTTTGCCTCTTTTTATCTGAAAAGCTTTTACTTTGTAGAGAATTAGCTTTCAGCACTATGATGAATATCCTTATCGCCGATGACCACAAGATGTTTGTGGAGGGCGTGCAATCTATATTGGCACAGGAAAAAGACCTAGAGGTCGTAGAATGCGTATATGATGGCGCAAGTGTCTTTCAGGTCTTACATCAACATCAGATTGACTTAATCCTGTTGGATGTCAATTTACCAGAACTAAATGGTCTGGAAGTCTGCCAACGCATACAGCGCGAAGGCATTGAGGTGAAAATCTTGATATTGAGTATGCTCAATGAAGAAGGTTTTATCAAGGATTTATTGGCAAATGGCGCGAATGGCTATGTGCTAAAAAGTGCGGGCAAAGATGAACTCCTACGCGCGATAAGAGCTGTGCAAAGTGGCGAAACCTACTACAGCCCCGAAGTAATGAAAACCATGATGCATGCCCTATCGAATAAGAAAAAAGCGGATAAAAATCGTGCTAAATTTCCCAAACTCTCCCGACGCGAAAAGCAGGTTTTGCAACTCATTATCAATGAACGTACCACACAGGAAATTGCGGATGAACTTTTCATCAGCCTCAATACGGTCGAGTCGCACCGCAGTAATATTCTCCGCAAATTGAATGCTAGAAATACAGCGGGTTTGGTACGTATTGCCATCGAAAATAAGCTGCTTGACTGATGCTACGCTGGCTACATATCGTAGGCTTTTGTGTATTGTGGAGTACTAACTACGCGCAATGGCATCAGGATTTTTTTGTAGATAATGAACAAACCACCCTCGACACGCTTCGTTGGGCGAAGGCACAACAAGATACCTTTTTGATGGGACGTGCCTATTTTTCATTGGGACATTCCTTTAGTAAAAATGGCAATGATGCGATGGATAAACTCACAAAAGCCGTCGAATATGCCAAAGTAAGTAAGGACGTACTCTGCGAAGCACTAGGCTATAATGACATTGGGCATTGGTATAATAATGCAGAAGATTTTGAACGTTATGAGCAGTATCAACGAACGGGGCTAAAAAAGATACTTATCACCCAAGATTCCTTTTATTATGGACTCTTTTATGCAGGAATGGCAAATGTATTTTTGAGGCGACAAAAACAGCTTGATAGTGCATTGGTTCTGTATGACAAATCGCTAGACTATTATGCCCAATACCAAGATACTTTTGGCTTGATAACTTCAGGTATTGAAAAAGCTGAAGTGTATCGTTCGCAAGAGGATTATCCCAATGCAGTAGTTACTATTACCGCCACATTAAA
>JAHDCQ010000548.1 GCA_020629845.1 Saprospiraceae bacterium
CCGCTTGCCGAGTTAGAAATCAATCCAAAGCTGGAACAGAATCCGGGTTATTGATTTTGACAATAATGAATAAAAAACACGTTTGGCTGGAATTCCTATTCCAGCCGTAAGGTGTTACCGAAACTCCGTTTCGGGTATGGCTTTTCTTGAAATATAGTGGGACGAAACAGAGTTTCGAGTTCACATTCAGACTTGAATAGAAATTCAAGCCAAACAAGTAAGATTTAAGCTGATAAAGATGAAACTTAGACCTTTCTACATACTATTATTTTTCGCGCTCTTCGCCTGCAAAGAAGACGTATCGCCGCCCATTATAGAAGAGATAGACCCTGTTTTCGGCCCAGCCGAAACGCTTGTGACGGTTACAGGGCAAAATTTGGGGAATATCCAAACCATCACCTTTAGTGGTCAAATCATCAATTTCAATACGGCTTATAATGCGGACAATGCCTTGCTGCTTCGCATTCCGACCAATGTGCCGCTTGGCGAACATGAGGTCGTGATGACCACCGAAGGTGGTAGCGTCAGCACCCAATTTCGCGTGACGCTCGACCCGCCTGAAGTTTTTAGAATCGAACCCGAATCGGCTTCGGTAGGTGATGTGGTAACGATTTATGGCAAAAATTTCTACGAGCCAGTAGAAGTGCATTTTACCGATAGTGTACGCGCTGAAATCGTGACCTTGACTCCTGATTCTATGGAAGTCATAGTGCCAGCAGACGTACAAAAAGGGCGCGTAAGTGTAACTGCAGATGGCGGTGGCGCACTTTCACCGAAGGACTTTTTTACGGTCAATCCCATTTTGGTGAATGATTTTGATGGCAACGGCCTGCGCCCCGATACGGAGCAATGGATTTTTGTGGGTAGCATCAATGAAAATAGAACCAATGCCGTGCAAAGCGAAAACCCTGCCCCGATTGATGGCAATTTCCTAAAACTAAGCGGTAGAGATGAGTTGGGTATCAATTGGATTGGCGGTGCAGAAAACAATAGTTTTGATGCGGAAAATTTCCCAAACTTTGGCATTAGCACCGACATCAGCAATACGCTTTTGGAATTGGACATCAATAATAATGGTCGAGATGAGACGCATATCATTCTTGTTTTACTAGAACGCGATGGTTCGCGCAATGATTTCACCGCGCAAATAAAAGTGGATTGGAATGGCTGGGAAAAAATCTCGCTACCCCTCAATCGCTTTCAGGATTTGAATGGCTTTTCCATTGATCCTGCAAAAATTAAAACGCTAAAAATTCACCTGATAGATGCCGATAGTTCGGGCGAAACACTAGAGGTGAATGTAGATAATATTCGATTTTTAGAACTTTTATAAAGGGGTATTAGGTATGAAGTATTAGGTACAAGGTACTATTATGAACCTATACCTAATACCTTGTACTTAATACCTAATAAGTACCAACACAAAATTATCTATAAGTAATTTCAGCTTCTTTTATGTCTCTGATTTCGTTGAAAATACTCGCCGTAGCTAAGGCTATGTCTGCGTTTTTCGCCTTATCAGAGACAAAAATAATTCTGAAATTTTACTTATATATAATTCCGTATTGGCACTTACAAAACTATTCATCATGAAAAAACAACTACTTCTGTTACTCGCGCTGGTATTATGCACGCAAGCTATAATGGCGCAAGTCTATGTGGATGAATTTGATAATGACGACCCGATTTTGATGGGTGGCGCGGCTACTTTTTCGTTCTCAGAAAGTGACGACGAACTCACTGTTTCTGCCGATGGTACAGGCGGACCCTGGGATGTATTCACCTATCAGCCACACGACATGGCAACTGGCGAAGCTATCGTTGTAGATGCGACGGGCAACAACAAAATTTTTGTAAAAGCAAAGGCAAGTAATGTTGGTACGCAATTGCGGATGGATATTCAAGATGCGGAAGGTTATTTGACTTCTTTGGCCGGTATCACCAAGACTTTGACGACAGAATACATCGTATTGGAATATGATTTTTCGGGGCAATATAGCGATGGCGGTTTTGGCGGTACACCTTGTAATTCTGACACTGCACCTTGTGAAGTAGATGGTTCGCAGACGACACAATTACTCTTTTATGTCAATCCAGGCGCGGGCGGCTATGCTGGCGATATTGTGATTGATTATATTGCTTTTGGTGAAGAGCCAGATGGTATTATTGCATCAAGCGTTTTCCAAGACCACTTTGACGATGCAGATAGTACCGTCACTTCTTTTGGTACGGATGTGCCAGAGAGTTTTTCATTAATTCAAGACGGCACAGAATTGA
>JAHDCQ010000549.1 GCA_020629845.1 Saprospiraceae bacterium
TGTTGTGGACTCTATTGGGCAGTTGCTCAAGACATGCAACGCAGTGTATTATCCTTAGACCTAAAGACAAAAGCCGAACTGTCCGAACCACAGCCCATACCTTTCAAAGCCACCCCTTTTTTAAGTTATTCTATCACACAAGCTTGGCAAGAAGGCATAAACTATGCCGCTTTCGAAATTCGCTTCTCTACAAATGGCAAAACTTGGACGGACTGGGAACGCCTTACCCAAGATGGACATAACCCTCCTGAAGAAGCACGTTGGGTGAGTCGCCTAATGCAAACCGATGCGGCACATCGCTTTTTCCAATACCGTTGGCTATCGGAAGTGCCTGCGCAAGACTTGGAGTTGCATTTCTTTAGTCCTGGAGTCTCGCCTACTTCTGGTGCTTCTTCAACGGGGAGCATAGCACCACGCTCTAGCTGCGGCTGTGAGCAACCGAACTTTGAAGGACGCAGCGATTGGTGTAGCAATTGCCCGTCGGGTTCGTCGCCTGCTTCGCATAATGTGAGTCATTTGATTATTCATCATTCTGCGGGTACAAATGAAGCTTCCGATTGGGCAGCCATTGTGCGTTCCATCTGGGATTTTCATGTGAATGGTCGCGGCTGGGACGACATTGGTTACAACTGGCTCATTGACCCCAATGGCGTACTTTATGCAGGGCGTGCAAGTGATATTCGTGGTGCGCATTTTTGTGGCACAAATACAGGCACAGAAGGCGTATGTGTGCTAGGCGATTTCACGGAAGTAGAGCCAACTACCAGTGTGCGTAATGCCCTAGCCGCGCTCTGGGCTTGGAAAGCTTGCGAGCGCGATGTCATTCCTGATGAACGTACTTTTCATTCGACTTCAGGCAAAAATTTATTTACCATTTCAGGGCATAGAGATGGTTGTGCCACCGCTTGCCCTGGCGATGCTTTTTATCCTTTGCTCGGCGATGTACGCCAAAATGTGGTGGACTATCAGCGCGATAGCTGCAGCAATGTAGTGAGCGTGGATGAAGCATTTGAACTACAAGTACGAGCTTTTCCGAATCCTGTACAATCACACTTCACCATTCAATGGACAGATGCTTTCGGAGTTAGCATACAGGGGCGGATACATAGCATTAGGGGGGAAGTCGTGCAGCATTTTCAAGTACAGCAGCAGCAACATATAGAATTAGATGTAGCAGAGTTGCCTGCTGGAATTTATATCGTACATCTGGAAGATACTAATCAGATGAAGACTAGTTTTAAGTTACTGAAATTCGTTGAGTAGTTAATTTTATCTGTCAACCTATTTCAGGACATGACTCTCTGCAAAGTTGCTCTGCAACTTGAATTAATCTTACCTTGCCTAATAGTATGCAAATTCACCTTCTTTCACTCAATAGACATCTTTATTCCACACGGCGAATTGTGGAGGAAGCGCAACATCAGGGACATGATGTGCAGATTCTTAATTACGAACAGCTATCCGCCTCTATTGAAGCAAATAATTTAAAGCAAACCAATTTTCCTGCTGTCATCATTCCAAGAATAGCAGCCAATATGACTACGCAGGGAAAAGGTGTAATTCAATATTACCAGCAGCGTGGGGTGCGCTCTACGCTTTCTGTGGAGGCATTACAATTAGCCCGTGATAAGTATGCTTGTTTGGAAAAATTGCAAGCGTACGGACTCCCCACCCCTAAAACTCACTTAGTTACTGATATTGATAATATAGACCAATTGTTCCAAACGGACTTTCGCTTCCCGATTATTTTGAAAATGGCAGAAAGCACGCATGGGCATGGGGTGCTTTTGGTGCAAACCCTCAGCGGACTAAAACGCATGTTGAAAACCTTCAAGCAATTTCAGCCTCTTGTGATTCAAGAATTTATACGCGAAGCGGCAGGTTCGGATGTACGTGCCTTTGTGGTGAATGGCAAAATAGTAGCTAGTATGAAGCGAATAGCGCGGAAAGGCGATTTTCGTTCCAATCTTCATCGAGGCGGTAAAGCGAAAGCTATTGAACTCACCACCAAAGATCAAGATTTGATTTTACAAGCAGCTTCGTGTATCGACATAGGCGTAGCAGGTATTGACCTCTTACAATCGGCTAGAGGTTTGCTTTTCATAGAAGTGAATGCCTCCCCTGGCTTAGAAGGCATCGAAAAGCATACGGGTGTGAATGTGGCGCAGTCAATTGTGAAGTATTCAGAGACGCTTAAAACCTAGTGTTCGCTCATAGATTACCCGACATTTTATACTTGGTCGAACACTAGCTAAGTA
>JAHDCQ010000550.1 GCA_020629845.1 Saprospiraceae bacterium
TCTCATAAACTCAATCTTTCAATGAACTTTTGCTTAAGTTGATGACATTCGACTCGTCGCTCGCCTGTCCATTTAGTGCATTAGTTCAGTTTGCTTGTTAGCTAAGCAGGAATGAACTGTAAATACCAAGTAGGTACAGGACGTGCAAGTAAAACAAAATACAGCGTGTGCGAGTACCGCTCAGCAGGTGCAAGTTCACTTCACTCTATTTTAGAGATGCGCGAACAATTTAATATCTAATTAGCCGAAATCCATAATCACTACCTCTGTAACCTGGAATAGATATGTCACTAGTTCTTTTGGATGAACGACAGTAGTCAATAATATTATTTCGAGCTCCACCACGAATAATGCGCTCTGTACCTGTTTGGGGACCAAAATAATTGAGCGGTGGTATAATTTGATAATCTGCATAATAATCCCAGCACCATTCCCATACATTTCCACTTAAATCGTATAAACCAAGTGCATTAGGTTTTTTTTGTCCTACTGGCTTAGGAAAAGCGTTAAAATCCATACACCACCCTATTTCGCGTAGTATGTTGGAACCACTATATATATAAGGAGATCTTTCTAAACCTTCTTTTGCTGCATATTCCCATTGCGCTTCCGTAGGTAACTGATAACCTGTTGAACCTTCGTTCCGAATTACATCGACTGCATTGCTGAAAATATAAACTGTATCTAACCCTATTTGCTTGTTCAACCAGTTGCTATACAAAACTGCATCATACCAATTTACATATGCTACAGGGATGTTACCCTGTAAGCCCCATTCTGGTATTCTGTAATCATGTGAAGTAGCTTCACAGAAAAGATAATATTGCCACCATGTTGTCTCGTACTTTGACATTTTATATCCACTTAAACTCTGTTTATGCCATGTTTCATCATCACTACAGTCTTGCCCCAAGTCTTCATCACAGCCCATCCAAAATGTACCTCCTTTTATCGCTATCATTTTTGGGTAGTATTTTTCTTCATATAGGTAATCAAATGCTTCAGGTAGAAATTCATGCATCACGCTGCGTAGTTCCTTACGGGGCGCACTTGCCTGTTCAAGTTTTTCACGCTTTAATAGTGTGGCCATACTATCCAATAAACTTATCGCCCGTTCCCTATTCCCTACTTCATTATGCCAAAAGGCAAATTCTAACATCGCTTCTGCTACGGCCTTTGGTTTCGCTTCCAAATCTGCTGCTGTTTTCACTTTTTCCAAAGCAGCCTCATAACGCAATTGTAGTATATCCTCTTTCGCATTTTCTAGGAGCAAATCTACTACTATGGCATTACGTGCCTGTAAATCGGACAAGGCTCGTTTTGCTTTATCGCGTTCGCTTTTGGCGGTGCGTTGGGCTTTTTTCGCCTTTATCAAATTTTCCTCTGCTATCTGCCTTTGTTCTTCTGTTGCATTTTTTTCTAACGCAATTTGGTCTCTGGCTTTTTGTGCCGCATCACGTTCCTGTTGCGCTTGCTTACTAGCTTCTTCCGCTCGTTCAAAATTGCTTTGTGCCAAATTACGTTGTTCCTCTGTAGCGGCTTGTTGTTCGGCTATTTGGTCACGGGCTTGTTTTGCATTTTCAGCTTCTTGTTGGGCTAGTTCTGTTTGTTTCTCTGCTCGGCTTCGTTCTACTTGTGCATCTTGAAAAAAGTTATATGCTGCCCCTGCTGCCAATATCGCCAATACTGCCACCACACTCGCTATGCGCGTACGCTGCGTGGCGCGTTTCGCATTACTATCGGCTTGCACTTTTGCATCCTCTGCATCTGTTCTTAGTCGCTGTTCATTTGCCGCCTGCTCCTGTGCTTCCTTCAATTCCCGCTCTTGCTCCGCTTTATTGTGTGCTTCACTCGCCACTATACGCTCCTGCAAGCTAGGCGGGTAGGCTTTATACTGCTCATAAGGGCGCAAATAATCCAAATCCTCTTGCGAAAAAAAGCCCTGTCGTTCGACATATACGCGGTATATATCATTGGCTTTTTCGCGGAGCTGCATTTCCTCCGTCAGGTTCTGCCCTACTACGGAAGCAAGTAGGTCGTGGCTAATTTCGTAGCGGTTTTCCTCATTGCTGCGTAGGGTACGCAGTATGCGGCTTTGCTCTAGTTCGCGTATTAGGTTAGGCAGAGGTTGCAGTAGGCTAATCTTGTTTTCTGCTAGAGCTTGTGCTATTTCTGCTTCCGTTACTTGCAGCTTGGTGTGCCGCTCGGAAATCATCGCTGCCAGCACCTCTAGGGGTACTTTTTCGCCATAGCTGC
>JAHDCQ010000126.1 GCA_020629845.1 Saprospiraceae bacterium
TTACCGTTTCATTCTGTTTTTATTTTGGACGATTTTTGTCCAAAGTCTAGTAAACTTGAATCAAGATTTAATACCAATGAAAGAAAGTATCAACAGCGCACTATTAGTGAGACAAATTATGATGTAGAAAGGAATAGAATTATAGAAACGGTGCTAGAATTGATTAAGTCAAAGTAGTAATATTCTACATAAGAATTTGATAGTGGCTTAAGGGGAGTCATCAGACGTTTTTGGATTTCATAGAAGTCGAGCTTTTTGAAAAAGCTCGACTTCTACCAAGCTAACGCATCTCCTTAAACGCATTAATCAAACCATTCGTAGATGCATCATGCGAATCCACTACGCTATTATTCTGCAATTCAGGCAGTATTTTCTTTGCTAATTGTTTCCCTAATTCTACACCCCATTGATCGAAACTAAAGACATTCCACAGCACCCCTTGCACAAAAATCTTATGCTCATACATCGCTACTAGGCTACCGAGCGTGTGTGGTGTGAGTTGCTTCACCAGAATAGAGTTGGTCGGGCGATTACCTTCAAATACTTTGTAGGTTTTCAAGGCTTCAATTTCGGCTGCGCTTTTGCCTGCGGCTTGTAGCTCGTCCGCGACTTGTGTTTCGGATTTGCCCATCATCAGAGCTTCCGTCTGTGCGAAGAAGTTCGCAATCAATTTCGCATGATGGTCGCTGCTTGGATTGTGCGAAATGGCGTGAGCAATGAAATCGCAAGGAATCAATTTTGTGCCTTGATGGATGAGTTGATAAAAAGCATGTTGTCCATTCGTGCCAGGCTCACCCCAAATGATTGGGCCAGTTTCGTAGTTCACCCTTTTTCCATCGCGTCCCACGTATTTGCCATTACTTTCCATATCAGCTTGCTGAAAATAGGCAGGGAAACGATGCAAATATTGGTCGTAGGGCAAGAGCGCGTGCGATTCTGCCCCAAAGAAATTATTATACCAAATACCCAACAAGGCTAAAATGACAGGCAAATTCCGTTCGAAAGGCGCGTTTTTGAAATGCTCATCCATCGCGTGATAACCTTCTAGCAATTCGGTGAATTTTTCAAAGCCAATCGCCGCAGCAATCGGCAAACCAATCGCGGAGGTGAGCGAGTAGCGTCCGCCTACCCAATTCCAAAATCCAAAAATATTTTCCTCATCTATACCAAAGGCTTTTGCGCCTTCAATATTCGTAGAAATGGCTACAAAATGCTTGGCTACTTGACTTTCATCCTTAGCGGTATCCAAAAACCAAGTGCGTGCCGTGTGTGCATTCGCCATGGTCTCTTGGGTGGTGAAACTCTTGGACGCAATCATCACCAAAGTAGTCGCAGGATTAAGCGGTTTCAAGGTTTCTATCACATGCGTACTATCCACATTCGATACAAAATGCGGACGAATGCCGTCCTTCCAATAATGCTTCAAGGCTTCCGTCACCATCACAGGGCCTAAATCTGAGCCGCCAATACCCACATTTACAATGTCGGTAATGCGCTCGCCTGTGTAGCCGCGCCATTCGCCCGAATGAATTTTATGGGTGAAGGCTTCCATTTGTTGAAGCACCGCATTCACATCAGGCATCACATCTTTTCCATCTACAAGAATAGGCGTATTGGAACGATTGCGTAAAGCCACATGCAATACGGCACGTCCTTCGGTGGCATTGATTTTTTCGCCTGAAAAAAGTTGCTCTATGGCGTTTTCCAACTTCATTTCCCGCGCCAAATCCATCAACTTATCCAAAGTCGTTTGCGTGATGCGATTTTTAGAAAAATCAAGCAATATATCTTCAAACCGAATCGAGAATTGCTCGAAACGCTTATCGTCTTTCACAAAGAGGTCGCGCATGTGTACGTCCTTGATGGTTTCGTAGTGTTTTTGGAGGGCTGTCCAAGCCGCCGTCTGTGTCGGGTTTTGTGTTTGTAGCATAGGATTGTTAAATTGTAAATCAAAAACTGCACGAAAGTACATAATCCTTCTTGTACCTTTGCATTAAATGATGGTTACATTCCAATGGCAAAACATAACGAAGTAGGCGAACAAGGCGAAGCAATAGCTTTAAATTTTCTAAAAGCAAAAGGCTATCACATCCTAGCAAGCAATTGGCGATACAGCCGTGCAGAGGTGGATATTATCGCTAAAGAAGGCGAAGTCTTGGTGTTTTTAGAAGTAAAAACCCGCAGTACTGACCACTTCGGCAAGCCCGAAGCTTTTGTAACTGACCGCAAAAAAGCCTTTTTACAAACGGCTGCTAGTGTCTATATGGAAGAAATCGGACATGAATGGGAAATTCGTTTTGATATTATTTCCGTCCTATTGCACCCTACGCGCCCTGCCGAAGTGACGCATTTTGAAGATGCTTTTTTCGAGTAAAAAAAACTACGTAATCACATCGCCCATATCATACAAACCCGCGTGTTGTTGAACCGCCCATTGCGCCGCTCGAATCGCACCTTTTGCAAATATTTTCTTAGACAAAGCTGTGTGTTTAATTTCTAAAATTTCATCTTCACCAGCAAAAATGACGCTATGTTCGCCCACTATTGTCCCTCCTCGCAAACTGTGCATACCGATTGCGGTAGCTTGGCGTTTTGCCATGCCTTCTCTGCCATATTCCACCGTGTAGGTTTCCTTTAAATTACTTTGCACCGTTTCCAAAATGCTTTTCGCTGTGCCACTAGGGGAATCCAATTTCCGATTGTGATGTGCTTCTACGATTTCAATATCAAAATCCTGTGCGAGTACTTGCACGGCTTTGGCAAGAAGTTGGTGCATCAAATTTATGCCTTGTGAGGTATTGGAAGCTAATACTATTGGTACTTGCTGCGCGGCTATTTCGATGGCTTGTAGTTGCGTGGTACTATGCCCTGTGGTGCAGATGATAGCAGGAATATTTCGATGAGTCGCGGTATCGAGTATAGTGCTTAAATTGACAGGATGTGAAAAATCTATGATAACTTCAAATTTATCATTTACGGCTTCAATATTGGGATAAATCCAGTTGGCTTGTTCCGCTTCATTGGGAGCGATTGCAGCAGTAAGACTGGTGTTGGATTGGGTTTGTAGTAAGTCACAAAGCAGTTTTCCCATTGCGCCATAGCCAAATACGAGTACGTTCATCTTGTTTTTTAGCAAAAATAAGATTTTATGGCTTGAATTCACCCTCTTATTTTCAGAAGGTTTGTTATAAACTAGGCGTGTTTCACGTTAAAAAAGCCAATATCACGCAGAATAAGCCAATAACAGCCTGAATTACGGTTTGAAAATACGAGTCAAACGTTTACTTTTGCATCTCTTTAATCGAAAGTAAACTAATTTGCTGTTTGCTATCTTTTTTTGGTCTACATCTTTCCATCATATTTTCAATATAAATATGGTTGATGCATAACTCGGGTTTAGCAAATTGCCACGAGCCAAAAAGCGGATAGCTACAATATATATAAGAATGGCTTTAATTGGAAAAATTCGGAGGAATAGTTGGTTGCTAGTATTTTTACTGGCATTGGGCTTGATTGGTTTCATTATGATGGATATGACATCAGGGCAAACCAGTGTATTCGGTAGTGATGCGGCTACAATGGCTACCATTGATGGACGGAAGTTGAGTATCAATGAGTTTAATAGAACAGAGCAGTTACTATATCGTGGTGGCGGTGGCGACACCTACAGTCAGCGTGAGTTTCTATGGAACTATTACGTGGATGAAACCTTGATGAAGAAAGAAGCAGATGCATTAGGCTTGGGTATCTCGAAAGATGAGTTGATTGATTTGCAATTTGGTACAAATGTAAGTCCTATCATTCAGCAGCGTTTCCGCGACCCGAACACCTTCCAAGTGGATCGTGCGCGTTTGAATGAGTTTAAGCGTCAAATTGATGAGAATGAAATGACGGATCCTAGCATTCGTGGTTTTTGGGCACATCAGGAAAAAGAAATCCAAACCGACCGCTTGAAGACAAAAATCGGTAACTTGGTATCGAAGGCGATGTATGCACCATCTTGGATGGCAGAAATGGCAAGCAATGACCAATATGCTACCGTAGATTTCGCTTATGTACAAGTGCCATTCGATGCAATTGATAATAGTGAAGTGACGCTAGATGATAATGATTTTCAAGCGTACTTGAACACAAACAAGGCGCGCTACATGCAAGATGAAGAAACGCGTCGCATTGAATATACTACTTTCAATGTATCTCCTACGGCACAGGATTCGGCAGATATCTTCAAGCAAATGCAAGAGTTAGCCGCAGACTTTAGAACCATTGATAATGATACTGTATTTGTGGAAACCAATTATGGTACATTTGACCATACTTATAAAAAGAAAGCGGAGTTGGACGCTTCTATCTCGGATACGATATTCCGTATGCCTGTAGGGAGTGTATATGGACCATACCTAAAGGATGGAGCGTATGAGATAGCAAAAGTATTGGATAGAAAAATCATTCCTGATTCAGTGCAAGCGCGTCATATCCTGATTAGTGCGCAAAACGACCCACAGCAATTTTTCAATGCTCGCCGCACCATTGATAGTTTGAAAAACTTGATTGAAACAGGCGCAGAGCGTTTTGATTCCTTAGCGGTTAAGTTTAGCCAAGACCCAGGTTCAGGTGCAAAAGGTGGTATGTTGGATTATGCTGCGCCTGGTGCTATGGTAAAGCCTTTCAACGATGTATTATTTTACTCTGGCGAGCCAGGCAATCTATATACCGTAGGTTCTCAGTTTGGAGTGCATCTGATTGAAATAATGGGAAGAAATTACGAATCAAATGAATCTGGTGCACAAGTGCAGTTTCTACGCGAAGTGATTGTGCCGAGTGAGGATACGCAAAATGCGCTATACCAAAAAGCACTTGAATTTACCAGCACCAATAAGACACGCGAAAGTATGCTTGCAGCCGTAGCTGCCGATGACAATTTGGAAGTAGAAAGTTCGCAAGCTTTGAAAGCTAATGACTTCAATATGGGAACTTTAGGCACAGGCGAGTCCTCACGCCAAATGGTGCGCTGGGCATTCGGGCCAAATGCAAGTGTAGACGCAGTATCGCCTGATGTATACATTTACCAAGATGAAGTGAACTACTATAATAATAAATATGTGATTGCGTCGCTGAAGAGTATTCAGCCAGCAGGTATGCCTACCGTAGCAGGTGTTCGAGATGATATTGAGCCACAGGTTATCAATATGAAGAAGACAGATATGATACTGGCAGCCGTGCAAGGAAAAGATATGAATGGTATCGCCTCGCAGTACAGCACTAGCATTGACACTACGAAAAGTGCGAATTTCAACTCTACCTTCTTAGCAGGTTTGGGGAATGAGCCTAAAGTAGTAGCTAGAGCGATGCAAATGGCACAAGGAGATACATCGGAGCCTATCAGAGGTGAAAATGGCGTATATGTGATTAAAGTGGTGAATAAGCCAAAGAATATCACGCCAGCCAATATTGCTCAAATGCGTCAAACGATTTCGCAATCAACTAAGGCGCAAATTCCAATTCTTTTACCACAGCAGCTACGCGAAACAGCAAATGTAGAAGATAATCGTTCGCGCTTCTATTAGAAACATTCAGCGATTTACATAAAAAAAGCGTCTCAAGTCTTTCACTAGATTGAGACGCTTTTTTTATGCCTAAATTTCTATTTTTATCCTATTTGAAATAGAATTACACTATTTTTTTGTGAAAATCATAAAAAGGTTTTTAGATAAAATAAAAATTATAAAAAACTAAAAATCAGCAATTTATAATTTAAAATTGATATTTTGTTTCTATTTTGCGTAGATATAAAGACCCATTGCTGTCCATTTCAGATGTCTGAATACCTCCTAAATTGCGCTTATTCAGAGATAGAAACCTCTTTTTGAGGAGGTTTTTAATTAGACAGCAAGGCACTCTTTAAGCAGGGGTTATCAAGGATAGCCTCTTTTTTTTTGCCTATACATTAATCTATGTTGAAATGATTCAATGCGATAATGCTGAAAATACAGTAGCATTGACATATTTCAGTATTATCGCATTTCAGCATTATTACATTCAAATCATCCTTCCACAGGCTTAGCACGTTCGCGGTGCAGCTTCGAGTCTACCACTTCTGCCATAAGTTCTGGCAAGAGTTGGTAGTCCAAAAACTCATTTATCCGCAATGCCTGTTCAAACGGATTTTCGATCACTTCTTTATGCTGCACATACAATACTTCTACATTCGGATGCTTATTTGCCCAAGCTTTTACTTGCTTTAAGCTTTGCTCAAAACTTTGTACTAAGCGTGTTGGTAGTACATCTTCTTGTTGCGTACTTTTACCCATCCGCTGTAGCATCTTGCGTTGCGAAGTTACTACTTCATAGAGATTACGTTCCATGAATACGACCTTATAATTATATTGCGGAGGTAAATTGGGCAATAGATTTGCAATGACTTTTACCGCTTTGTCTTTTGCTTTCGGCAACCAACGCTTATTGCGCGGCAAGCTTTTTACTACTTCATGCTCATAATAGCCGAGCGGATTGTTATCATCTGCCCCACGCTCTCCATCCGTAAAGACATCGAGACCACCTTTATGAAGCATTTGCATCATCATGGATGTACCCGTACGTGGCAAGCCTGATACGACATAAATAGTGCCTTTTATATTAGAAGCAAACTTGCTTTCGTGCATGTTTGCTTTTTCAGGCTCATCTAAGTAGGTGCGATACAATTTCACGAGCAATTCACGTGCTATATTATATTCAGGCACCATCGAAACGGCTACTTCAAGCGCGTTACTGGATTCCTCATATTTACCCATCAGGTATAAGGTCTGCCCAAGTTGAAAGTGTGCCACGGGCGAATGATAATCCAAACCAATTGCATTCAAGAAGTACTCAGCCGCAGGTGCATATTCTTGCATTTTCAAGTAGGCAGTCCCCATGAGTTGGTGCGTCATTGGGTTGTCAGGGTCTATTTCCATTTCTATCTCTAGTGCGCGGATGGCATCTTGGAAGCGCGAGAGCAGCATATAGCAACGCGCGATTTGCAAGCTTACGCGCGAGGTTGTCGGATCTACTTTTGTTTCTGCTTCGCGGAACAGTTCCAATGCCTTGCGTGGCTGGCGTTCTCCAATCAAAAGGCTACCTTCCATTACATCAAGCGTTGGACCATCATACACATCCAATGCCCGCAAATGGTCAATACTACTGCGGCACTTCTTCAAGTCGCCTATCATCTGATAGCAAGTCGCTAAGCGAAATCTGAAGCGTGCCTCATCCGGCATTTCTTCAGCTAATTTCTCCAAAATCGGAATAGCTGGCTCAATTTCTCCACCGTCAATATAAGCCCTTGCCAAATTGAATTCACACTCGCGGCGTGTCTTTTCAATGGACTTGCTCATATCAGAATCTTGCTTGTCAATATAGCCAAGCTGTTCCAATTGTTCCAGCATTGCTTTTTGTGCGTCAGGGTCGTCGCTGACATCAGGCTCTACAGGCATACCTGCTTCGCCTGGTACGTCTTCCCAACTTGGAATGAGGGTAGGTTCTTCTATCTTTTCAAATAAATTCACCAATACTTTGCCATCCATATCCTCTGCTAATGGCAGACCGAAAATAGATAGAATGGTAGGTGTAATATCAATCACACTAGCTCCATAGACGACCTCATCTTTGCGAATATTTGGACCTTTCGCTACAATAATGCCATGCGGACTATGCTCATAAGCGGGGCCTGCGGGTTCGCGCGGAATATTGCGCGGACGCAAGTGGTCGGGTTGGAAGCCGTGATCGGAAATTAGGATAACCGTCGTATCGTCATCCACTAGCTCTAGTAAGCGACGCAGCATCATATCATGGAAGCGATAGCCTGCCGTCACTACATAATTATAAAGATCAAAGTCTGCCTTAGAAATATGCGGGCGGTGTGGTGGGTGATACTTCATAAATCCATGACAGTAATGGTCAATACCATCTAAATAGATGGCAGCAAAATCCCATTCTTGCGTACGGATAATATTCGTGAATGCAGCATGTAAGGAAGCAACTTCTGCCGTCACTTTAGCAACGGACATGAGGCGTTTATCGCGCTTGAGGTCTATTTTAGCAGCATTCGGCACGAAAGGAATAAGGTGTTCGCCTGTCAATTCATGTGGATGTACGCGAAATTGCTTGAAAAAGTCGCTGTACTCAGCAGGATGCACAGTATCTTTAGGCATTTTCCAGTTGCTAGGTGTTGATTGTTTCGCCTTCTGAAACATATCCGAAATAGCAATGCCATTGATAGGCTCGGCAGGGTGACTTGGCCACCAGCCCACTACATGCGTTTTGTAGCCTGATTGCGAAAGAATGTTCCAAATCCCTTTCACCTTGCGCGAAGTGCTCATCACAGGACGCACACTTTTGCCATCAGGTGCTACTTCTGTAAATCCATGAATACCATGCTTGTAGGGGCGTTTTCCTGTGGCTATGGATGACCAAATCATAGGAGAATAGGGTGGATCAATAGTTAGCAGTTTTCCAGCCACTCCTTGTTCCACTAAGCCTTGTAAAGCAGGCATCTCTCCAGAATCCATTATCGGATTTATAGCTTTCCAATCTGCCGCATCCCATCCTATCAGTAGTACTTTTTTCTTGCTCATGTTATAATTATGTTGCCTAAACGTTAGCAGAGGTTTTAAAAGAGCTTCTTAGTCCGATTTTTCGCGTTTGCGCTGAATCTCTTCCAATTTTTCTTGACGGGCTTTTTCACGAGCTTGTCGCCAAGCAATGACCCCAATGTCACCAATAGCTAATAAGCCTAGTGAGCCTTCTGGTGGCACTTGAAAGGATTCGCCTGTGGTGGTTTTAAAGTCCAAGTCAAGTAAGTTTGGAAACTGTTCCATGCTGTATGTTGTCTTTTACTCTATTAATAAATAACCTATACCAATTAATATGTTCGCCAAATTGAAAATTAGTAAAATTCATAATATATGATCCGAAATTAATGAGATTTCATAAAATGTCTTTTTGTTAATTTTCAATTTTTAATTCTCTATTTTCAATTTGGCAAAGACATTGACAAATATAGGAAAGATATAGGCACTTCAATTTGGTAAATCAGGACAGCACTTGGAGTGCTATTAAATGCGATATTAGCTCTTTTCCTAAATAAGCTTTCTGACAAAACCCATATTCTAGCCCTCCTCAAACTCATTCAGTTAGTACTGAGAGTAGTCATTTATTTGAGTGTCTAAAAGACTGCAAGGCAATGTTTTGTAATAGAAATGACAGAAAGCAGCTTACACATAAGCAGATAAAATTAAGAAAAAAACAGGATTGGGAAGAGCAAAAATTCTTTGCTATCTTTGGCCTGCTAACCGATTCTTAATTTGGCAAGTGGTTGTTATTACTGTGTAACAGAAAAGTTTTCTGTTTTGTTACACTGTATTAGCAGTATATAAAAGGATTTTTTTTGGCAAATACTAGACAAAATTGCCCTAAAATCCCTCTACGCTCTACCATATGCCTTTTAAATGTTTATATATTTATGAAAAAGTTACTATTCTCTTTAGTTCTATTGATGGGAGCTTTCACCTTTGTCAATGCTCAGGTGTCAGAAGTAGCAGATGCACCAAAAAAGAAGAGCTGCTCAAAGGTATGTACTGCTAAATCAACTTCTATGGCAGCAGCGAAACTAGCGGCTATGGATGAAAGCATTGAAGCTAAAACTTGCTCGAAAACAGGGGCGGTAAGTTACTATCGCAATAGTACATGCCCAGTAAGTGGTACTACTACAGCGCAGGAGGTAAAGTACTGTACAACATCTAAAGCATTCGTAAATGTTGCACCTAGCGAAGTAGAAACACCAGTAAAGAAAGTATCTATGGAGGCGGCACCTGCTAAGAAGAAAGCATGTTCCAAGTCGTGCAAGAAGGCTTGCTCAAAGAGTAAAAAAGCAGCTACTACTTCAGTAGAAGCAGCACCAAAGGTGAAGTTGGTATCTACTACATCTGAAAATCAGTAGGTATAGTTATTTGGTAGTTTGGTTATTTAGTTATTTGAATAACAACACAACTAAATAACCAAATTACCAAACAACTAAATAACTATGAAAAGCATTTCTGTTTCTGACTATTTTCAAAAAGCTAAAGACCGCGTTTTATTCGATGCGCGTAGCCCCGCAGAATATGCAAAAGGGCACATACCCGAAGCCATCAATCTGCCATTATTCTCTGATGAAGAACGTGCTGTGGTTGGCACTATTTACAAACAAACAAGTCGAGAAGCTGCCCTTATCAAAGGCTTAGATTTTGCAGGTGCAAGGATGTCTTCTTACGTTACCGAAGCCATTCGACTCGCGCCTTCGCGTAGAGTAGCGGTGCATTGCTGGCGTGGGGGAAAACGTAGTGGAAGCTTAGCCTGGTTATTGAGCTTTGCGGGCTTCGATGTGCAAGTATTGAGAGGAGGCTATAAGGTCTATCGGCAATTGGTGCGAGCAACATTTGCTAGGCAACAATTACCGCTCATCGTGTTAGGTGGCAAAACAGGTAGTGGGAAAACGGTGGTGCTGCACGAATTGCAAAAATTAGGCGAACAAATACTCGACTTGGAAAGCTTGGCGCATCATAAAGGCTCGGCATTTGGGAGTTTGGGCGAACAAGCGCAGCCTAGTATTGAACATTTTGAAAATACACTGTATGCCACTATTCGAGGTTTAGATTTAGGGCGTAGGATTTGGGTAGAAAGCGAAAGTCGCTTGATAGGAAAAGTGTATTTACCTGATGGCTTTTGGCAGCAGCATGAGGCAGCCCCTATCGTTTGCCTACAAGTATCAGATGACTATCGCTTACAACGCCTAGTGCAAGATTATGCTCAATACCCAAAAACGGAACTAGCTGCCATATTTCAAGGACTCAAAAAACGCCTCGGCGGACAACACCTTCAAACTGCGCTAGAAGCTCTGGCGCGCGATGATTTTAAGGAAGCTGCTCAAGTTGCCTTGCGCTATTATGATAAAGCGTACCTTCGCTCCCGTGGAAAGGTGCATCCTTCGGATGTAGCGTATACGATTCAGGCAGCTATCGAAACGCCCCAAGCGATAGCCCAACAGTTAATTGCTTTTGCGAATGAACAACACATACAAACTCACACAGTATAGTCATGGAGCAGGCTGTGGTTGCAAAATTTCCCCTAAAATACTCAATCAAATTTTAGAAAACAACATGCCTTCCCTCCAATCCCCGAATCTTTTAGTGGGCAATGATAAACGCGACGACGCGGCTGTATTGGATTTAGGCGATGGTACTGCCATCATTAGCACGACCGATTTTTTTATGCCTATTGTAGATGATGCGGAGGACTTTGGACGTATTGCTTCTGTGAATGCCATTAGTGATGTGTATGCGATGGGTGGTACGCCTATTCTAGCCATTGCCATATTGGGGTGGCCGATTAATGATATTCCTGCTGAAGTGGCGAATCGTGTGATAGCGGGTAGCCGAAAGGCATGTGCAGAGGCAGGCATCCCTTTAGCAGGTGGACATAGCATTGATAGCCCCGAACCGATTTTTGGATTGGCCGTCACAGGACGTGTGCAAACCAAGCACCTCAAGGAAAACGCAGGCGCGAAAGTCGGCGACCAGCTTTTTCTTACGAAGCCCATCGGTGTAGGCATTTTAAGCACTGCCCAAAAGAAAAATAAACTCCTAGCCGAACATGCTACCCTCGCTCGCGATTCCATGATTCAACTCAATACAATAGGTGCAATATTTGCCCGACTCCCTTATGTGCATGCTATGACGGATGTGACGGGTTTTGGTCTACTCGGGCATCTGACAGAACTTTGCGAAGCCTCTAATTGCAGCGCACATATACGAATGGATAGCATACCGCTGATTGATAAAGTTGCTTTGGATTACTACATCGAGCAGCAATGTATACCTGGTGGTACAACACGCAATTGGGCAAGCTATGGGCAGCATATCAGTCCGATTAGTGCTTATCAACGTGCTTTGCTTGCCGACCCGCAAACAAGCGGAGGCTTGCTAGTAGCCGTAGACTCCACACAGGTATCTGATTTTTTAGCTGTGGCTACGCAACATGGTCTTGTACTCCAAGCGATTGGGCAGATAGTACAGCGAGATGCACATTTCATTACCGTCCATTCATAAAGAAGACAAACTAGTTGGATTACATTTGACGGTCAAAAAAAACGCTAAAACCCTAGTCTAAGATATGACTTCTGGCGTTTTTGTGCGTCTCAATTTTGAATTATTTAGGAAGGAATACCAAATCTAAAAATACGACGCTTTTTCATGGATTATAACGCAATTTTAGATAAAATTAATTGGGAATCAGCGGTTCCCGTAGTTTCTCGTATTTTCATGGCTGCTTTAGTCCTTATGGTGGGCTTGTGGTTGGTGAAACGAATCATGCGCTTTGTAGCTGCTGCTATTGAAAAAACAAACCTCGGTCAAGAAATCACCCCTTTCCTCATCTCTTTAGTAGATGTCGCCCTTAAGTTTTTAGTCATCTTTATTGTAGCAGGCATCATCGGTGTAGAGACGGCTTCTTTTATCGCGGTGTTGGGTGCTTTGGTGTTTGCTGTCGGGATGGCTTTGCAAGGCAGCTTAGGCAACTTTGCAGCAGGACTTATCATTTTACTCTTCAAACCCTACCGCATTGGCGATTGGATTGAGGTAGATGATAAATTCGGAAAAGTAGAGCAAGTCCAGATTTTTAATACCTTGTTACTTACGCATTCCAACCAAACTTTAGTAATTCCGAACGGCAAAATCATCGAGGATGTCGTTACGAATTACTCTACGAAAGGATATGTACGGGTAGATTTACAAGTAGCAATGCCTTATGCGGAGAGCTTTCCAAAAGTAAAAAAGGTAATAGAGGATGTACTAAATGATATGCCGAATGTACTGAGTGAACCCGCACCTGAAGTGGGTATTATTGATTATGATACGCACTATATTGTAGTAGGTGTACGCCCGTTCGCAAAGCCCGATGATTATCAGGATGTGCTATATGAAGCGAATTATCGTGTGAAGCATGCTTTCCATAAAAATCAAGTAAAAATGGCATATTCGGAAGGGGTGGAGTTAGGTCCTATTGGAGAATAACAGCATGTACCGCTATGCTAAATTTAGGCATAGCGGTACAATTATACGACATGTTTTATTGAATTGCGTATTATTTACTGGATGTCCAATTTTACATCTACATAGCCATATGCTACTTGTTCTCCAATGGCCGTTTCTTTAGCCACATACCTGTATACTCCTTTAGGTATAGTAATTGACTCTACTTCAAATCCTTCAATAGCGGCTCCTGATACGACCAAATCTTCATCTATACCAAATTCGCTTTCGGCATGCTCGTACTTGCGAAGTACATAAAGTCGTGCTTTGCTCGCTTGCTTAGATGGTACATCAATGATAAAGTTTGGTGGGTTTTGTGTTCTAAATTCATAACTAACTGTGACTTTTACATCACATATTCCGAAACACTGTTTGCAATCACAGGTTTTCCCATCTCTTGGTCTAACTTTAATTGCCCTGTAAGGCTTTGCAGAAATACCAATCTTAGGTCCTCTTGTGTAATCCGTTTTCTGTGCTAATACGGTATTCGTCTCTTCTTTTACTATCGTATCTGTACTAGATAGCATAGTGAAACTTAGCATTGCTGTAGTAGCAATAAGCATTAATAACGTTTTCATAAATTTGATTGAGATGTTAGTAAATAATAATTTTCAGCTGAATTAATTACACTACAAATATAGCGGGCTAAGCCCTTGACCTACAAGAGACAAAATTGGTCAAAAGCGGTCAAAACCAGTCGTATTCGGACTTGTGCCCTGTTGCGGATTGCCTAAGGTATCATAAATGAGTCGTTGATACTTCGGGAGAATATTTCCTGAAGGAAGCTCGATGCTGTATTTTTTCAAATACCTTCTAAAAGTGCGTTCACTTACTCCAAACTCATCGGCCATCTGCTTCCGAGTTTTGATAGCATACTTCATCGTCTGTTGTTTAGATTAAATAATTACTGTTTGCAATAGACTTGTGTTGGTAAGTACGTATTGCTGAAAATCTAGGAAAAGGAATGAGGCTTCTGAAGGATATATTTTTAGAAGCTGTTTTACAACTATAGGTTTTAAAACAGCTTCTCAGGTCGTATATTGGCAATTGTGAGTTGAATGTAAAATATAGAATACGAACCCTTTTCTTTAAGTATAGATTTTTAAAGAGCTTGTCCCCC
>JAHDCQ010000551.1 GCA_020629845.1 Saprospiraceae bacterium
ATTCTATCCCAACGCGCGAATTTGGTAGCCTTACGATATTCAAATGCTCTTCCCATTTCTGGTGATTTGTTTATTTGGTGATTTGTTTATTTGAAGTCGCTTCGCTCCTGTTTTTTATATTCAAATAAACAGTCCGAAGGACATTAAACAAATAAACAAATCACCAATCTTAGTATGCTTTCGCAAATAAAACTCTTTTCTTCGATGGCTTGCCCGTCAAAATGCACGAGCCTTCTTCTTCTTTAGCATCCAATGGAATGCAGCGAATGGTGGCTTTGGTCAATTCCTTGATTTTAAGCTCTGTTTCCGTTGTGCCATCCCAATGCGCGGAAATGAAACCGCCTTTATTATTCAAGATGTCTTTAAATTCATCGAAATCCTCTGCTATAGTGATGTGGTGGTCGCGGAACTCTAGCGCACGTTGGAAAAGATTGTCCTGAATATCTACCAAAAGCTGCTCAATATGCTCAGCCACTTTTGCGACTTCAATGAACTCCTTTTCTTTGGTATCGCGGCGCGCAATTTCCATTACGCCTTTATCTAAATCACGCATCCCAATTGCTACGCGCACAGGAATTCCCTTCAACTCATGCTCTGCAAACTTGAAGCCTGGACGCTTCTTTTTATCGCTATCATATTTCACCGAAATGCCCTTTGCTCTCAATTCTGCCATTAGCTTATGAACGGCTTCGTCAATTTCAGGTTTCGGCTTTGGTACAGGCACTATCATCACCTGCGTAGGCGCGAGGCGTGGTGGAATAATCAAGCCCGCATCATCGGAATGCGTCATAATCAATGCGCCCATCAAGCGCGTAGATACGCCCCAAGAGGTTGCCCAAACGTATTCCTCCTTATTGTTTTCGTTCATAAACTTCACATCGAATGCCTTTGCGAAGTTCTGCCCTAAGAAGTGCGACGTACCTGCTTGTAGTGCTTTGCCATCTTGCATCAAAGCTTCGATCGTATAGGTCTCTTCCGCACCTGCGAAGCGTTCGTTCGGGCTTTTTATACCTTTCACTACGGGCATTGCCATATATTCCTCGGCAAACTGGGCATAGACGCGCTGCATTTGCTCAGCTTCTTCTACGGCTTCTTCGCTAGTGGCGTGTGCCGTGTGTCCTTCTTGCCAAAGAAATTCGGCAGTACGCAAAAACAAACGTGTTCGCATTTCCCAGCGCACGACATTCGCCCACTGATTGATAAGCAAAGGCAAATCGCGGTAGGATTGAATCCAATTTTTATAAGTATCCCAAATAATCGTCTCCGATGTTGGGCGAACGATGAGTTCTTCTTCTAGTTTTGCTGAGGGGTCTACTACTACGCCATCGCCGTTCGGATCGTTCATTAGGCGGTGATGCGTGATGACTGCACATTCCTTCGCAAAGCCTTCCACGTGTTGCGCTTCGCGGCTGAGGTAACTTTTCGGGATGAAGAGTGGGAAATAAGCATTTACGTGACCTGTGTCTTTGAACATTTTGTCCAATTGGTCGCGCATATTTTCCCAAATCGCGTAGCCATGTGGCTTAATCACCATGCACCCCCGCACAGCAGAGTGTTCTGCTAGGCTTGCTTCCTTCACAATGTCCTGATACCACTTCGAGTAGTCCTCCTTTCGGGACGTAATTCCTTTTGCCATTAAACTTTGTATTAGGTATTAGGTACAAAGTATTAGGTACGCGGCTACTTAATACCTTGTACCTAATACTTAATACCCAACTTACTCAATATCATCCACCTCTTCTACGGCATACACAAAGTATTTGGTATCACCGAAAAAGTCGAGTTTATAAAATTTTTCGTTATAGCGTAGTTTTACGCGCTTGCCGTCGTCTACGGCAGCTTCCAAGTCTGCAATTACAGCATCTTCACGCACGGAGAAGTCCCAAACGGTAGTAGACATGCCGTCGCCGTCGCCATCTTGCAAGCCACCAACGTTGAGTTGCCCTTCCCAGGTTTTGAAAATTGCACCTTTTTTGCTCAATTTCATTACCGTGCCTGTGCGGTAGCCTGTACTATAGTTACCAAATACAAAATATCCGCCTACGGCAAGACCTAATAATAGCAACAGCAGAAAGCCAAAAATAAGTTTCCGTTTCATTCTTTATCTTTTATTCATGTAGAGGGTATTGGGTAGAGGGCAGAGGGATTTTAGTAATTTTTTCATGCAATCTCTCTACTATCTACCCATGACCCTCTACCAATTATGTCAATAATAGTAGAACATTATAAGTATAGTCTACTGT
>JAHDCQ010000127.1 GCA_020629845.1 Saprospiraceae bacterium
AATGTTCATGGTGTACCTCTTTCTATGCATTCAATAAGGGATATTCATTTCATTAGTATTTAAGGAATACGAAATAAATAACTATCGATTCTTGATAGGATATTTTGCCCTCATTTTACACTTTAAAACGCTGAAAATATCAACATTTATGCGCGTTTCAAAGCCCAAACTGAGAACAAACTCTCTCTTTCAAGAATCTACATTTATTTATCTCGTATTCCTAAGATTTGATTCAAGCTGTTTTATTCTTCTATGGCATATGCTTCTTGAACCAAAGCCAAACAATGAATATCGTAGGAATATGTATGAAATGAGTTTGTAATTTAGACATATTCCTTGACTATTGTCACAGTAAGGTACGTCTGCGAAAGCTTAGTACATTGTAAACTAAATTTCTTCGCATTTATGACTGCTTCTTTTTCCAGCCTTCTTCGTTACAAAATTGCGCTTCATAACCCGTTATGTTCCCAATTTTGCGCCTCGAATACTGAAAAAATAAGCCTAGTCAAAACACGGAGCTATTTAATTTACAATGTACTTAGGTAGATAAGTGAATTTGATTATTTGATATACGAATTAACTATTGCCAAATCCACGAATCACGAGCTGCTTAAGCAGACATTTATATCATATTGCAGTGTAAGTGCTATTGTTCGTTGTTGCAGATAACGACGATACAGCATCTAGGTACTGCGTATAATTTGAATTATTTAAGTGAATGTCACTCTAAGGTTTAATTCACTAGATGTAATCCTTTACAGTTGTTTTGTGTGTGTTCTTTTCTCATGGATAAGCAAGCAAGTCACCTCTAAAATAAGAAGATAACAGCTTTTACAGAATGCTCTCTGCGTGTAATCTAATTCTTGGTGGGATGACACTTTTTGACTTTATTTAGTACGCATGGCTTAGGTTGTCAAACGTGCCTTAATTATAAATTGTTGTTTTCAGACATATAAATTTTATGTATATTTCCATGTCTTGATACAACAATATTCTATCATTTTGATAGAAAAAGCAAATTCTAGCCTAGTCAAAAAACGCTTCTACCTAGCTATTTTTAGCGTTAGGTAGGAAAATTTGAGTATGCGGCTTTGCTCGTTTGACTGCTTTGTTGCGTTAAGGTAACTCTTTTTTAAAGGGATTCGCAAATTTTTTCACACATATTTACATATATGTTTAAGTCAAATGTGTTTTTTACCAAAAAAACATTACGATTTGAGTTAAACCTACAGGACGAATATTCAGATAATTCTGTTTATTTGAACAATTTTTGACTTAACTCTTCACTAAGTTACTGCTTTAAGCGTTCTGTATATGCGGTAAGTACTCAATGAGTGAATAATTTTAAACTTCATTCAGTCATTCAAAATTCATTCATTGAGCATTTACTGTATGCGAAATTAAGCATTTGGGATATAAATAAGTATGACATATTTTAAAAATGTGTCATATCTAAAATTCAAATTTATACTCAATTCTTGATACGTTGTACCTAGTAACTAAACAATTAGGGAAACAAGATATATGCGTCGGATACTACTTTTATTGGTATGCTTACCTTTTCTAAGCATCGAACTGGAAGCCAAACACATTATTGGAGGAGAAATCACTTATGAGTGCCTCGGAGAAGACCGCTATCGCTTCTCCATGCGAATTTATCGGGATGATAGTTGCACAGATTGTGCGCCTTTTGACGATCCAGCACAGATTGCAGTCTATAAATGCCCCGCTCAGAATTGCTCTCCAAATGATAGCGTAATAGAAGGAGAAGTACCTATAGAACGTATTTCGCAAGTAGCACCTCCCGATTTGCCATGCCTACAAATACCTGAAAATATCCGCGTACAAGAGGGACTCTATATTTTTGATTTGACGCTACCTTCTTCTCCCGAATCCTATCATGTGGTTTATCAGCGTTGCTGCCGAAATGTCACCATCAACAACATCATTAATCCCGATGATTCAGGAGCTACTTATACGGTCGAAATCACGCCCGAAGCACAGCAAGTTTGTAATAACAGTCCTGTATTTCGCCAGTTTCCGCCTATCGTGATTTGCGCGGATGAAGCCCTCAATTTCGACCACTCTGCAGTAGATATGGACGGCGATAGCTTGGTTTATGAGTTCTGTGCGCCTTTACTTGGAGGTGGTACCGATGGTTCTACTACCCCCGGCTCTCCGACCAGTTGCACGGGCGTAACGCCTACCCCTCCCTGCCCGCCAAGCTTTTCACCAGTCGTGTTTATCACGCCACCTTATACAGTCAATCGCCCAATGGCAGGCAATCCGATTGTGCGCATTGATCGGCAAACGGGAATTATCACAGGTACACCGCGCGAGCAAGGGCAATTTGTGGTAGGTGTGTGTGTGAAAGAATATAGAGACGGAGTGCTAATTGGAGAAATTAAGCGTGACTTTCAGTTCAATGTGACCTCTTGCCAGCCGTTGGTAGAAGCCATTATTCCTGCCGATTCGGTGATTAATGGACGGGAATTTCTAATTAATTCTTGTGGCAATGCTACTATTGACTTTGGTAATAATAGTACTGACCCGCGTTTTATTGATACCTATCAATGGAATTTTGGTATTAATGGGGAAGATACGTTCTTCGATGAGCGCACACCTACCGTCAGCTTTCCGGGCGTAGGACAATATGCAGGTCAATTGGTCTTGAATCCAAATACAGTATGTAGTGATACAGCGAATATTACCGTTAATGTCTATCCTGCTATTTTTGCGGACTTTGCCTTTGATTATGATACCTGCTATGCGAGTCCTGTAGAGTTTACCAACTTTTCCTATACCGAAGCCGATAACCTAACAAACATTGCTTGGGATTTCGACGATGGTAATCGCTCCACTACCTTTGAGCCGACACACCTCTACGATGAACCCGCTTTATGGAATGTAAACTTAACTGTACGCGATGTAAATGAATGTGAGGCAAGCATCACGAAACCCGTGCCTTATTTCCCCATTCCACCTACGATTATCGTCGCGCCTGATCTTCAATTAGGCTGCGCTCCACAATTTGTCCTATTCAATAATCTCTCTTCGCCCATTAGCGAAGAATATGACATCCTTTGGGATTTTGGTGACGGAAATACCGCTACTACGGTTTCGCCGAATCATGTCTATGAAACCCCTGGCACCTATACCGTTTCGCTGGATATTGTATCGCCGCTTGGCTGTGCTATTGATACGGTCTACGAAGACCTCATTACGGTAGAGCCTTCACCAATTGCTGATTTTACCTATACGCCTGATGTTTTATCTGTAATAGATCCCACCGCTTCCTTTTTTGAGCAAGCACAGGAGGCTATTCGTTGGGTTTGGACATTCAATAATCGGGTCATTACTTTTGAAGAAAACCCAACGCATACCTTTATAGATACGGGTTTGCAACGCGTACAACTCGTAGTAGAGCATGAGAGCGGCTGTCTTGATACCCTTGTACAGTTCATTGATGTCATTCCAGAAGTACGGTATTTTCTACCCAATGCCTTCACCCCTAATGGGGATGGCAAAAATGATGGTTTTGTAGGTAAAGGACTTGTGCGCGGTATGGAAGATTTTGAAATGACCATCTGGAATCGCTGGGGTGAACTCGTTTTTCAAAGCAACAATCCTAGATTAGCTTGGAATGGACAAAAACAAAATACAGGTATGCCTGCACCGAATGGCGTTTATGTAGCAGTGGCACGCTTCCGAAATCCGCGTGGCGAACGGGAGGAATATCAGACCTTCGTGACGCTCATTCGATGAGTTTAGAGCATATATCTAATGAAGCGATTTATCTCCATAGTGATTTTAGGGTTAGTGGCAGTAGCGTGCATGCCCATTGCTAATGATGATAAAACTATTGTCAATTTTGAAGAAAAATACCCAGCGATTGTAAGCTATGAATTGAATCTGCAATCACAGGCTTTACAATTCTATACTACCGATGAAAATGGAGCGTTTTTTGGCAATCACGGAACGTTTAAAACCTGGGTTACTGCTAAGGGCAAAACCCTAAAATTCGCGATGAATGGCGGGATGTATAGGAAAGATTTACGCCCACAAGGACTCTATATTGAAAATGGTGTACTAGAAGTGCCTATAGATACAAAGGAGAAAGGCTATGGCAATTTCTACCTAAAGCCCAATGGTGTATTTAGCCTCTCTAAAACAAATAAGCCTGCAATTGAATTGACAGAAGCCTTTCATAATAATGGTGATATTGCCTATGCCACCCAATCCGGCCCGATGCTCTTGATAGCTGGTAATATACATCCTGCCTTTAGAGCAGGCTCTACTAATGTCCATATTCGCAATGGCGTAGGTATACTTCCAAATGGGCATCTCCTATTCGCCATATCCCAAGAAAAAATCAACTTTTATACCTTGGCAAGCTTCTTCAAAGACCACGATTGTAAAGAAGCGCTATATCTTGATGGCTTTGTATCCAGAATGTACTTGCCTACTAAAAATTGGCTACAAGAAGATGGTAATTTTGGAATCATTATTGCAGAAGTGGAATAATGATGAGTTAGAAGTAATTTACTCTATTTTTACGATCAAAGCCTTTCCTTCACTATTTCAACTTGACCTATCTTTAACCAAAAATTTCCCTCTGTAAATTTCTAGCTGGTAAATAAATGCGCCAAGCTGGATATTTACAGAGGGAAAAAATTTAAAATAATTCTCCCCTCCCACAAAGTAAAATGCGTTAAATTTTATTTTTAGCTTGCCTGAATACCCCTTACCTTTGCGCGGCTAAAAAGATTTTTAGATAGGAGATGTGTGATATAAGATTAATAAGTCTCAAATTTCACATCTTAAAACCCGCCTGCCGTCGGGGTAGGTCTCACATCTAATAAAATGAGTTTCCGTAAAGAGAAAGACAGTATTGGTTACATTGACGTGCCAGCAAATGTATATTGGGCAGCGCAGACCCAACGCTCTAGCCAAAATTTTAAAATCGGCGGGCATCGTATGCCCATTGAGGTGATTCGGGCCTATGCTATTTTGAAAAAAGCAGCCGCACGCACCAATGAAGCTTGTGGTGTATTAGCCAGCGATAAAGCAGACCTGATAGCGCAAGTATGCGATGAAATTCTAGCAGGCAAGCTCGATGAGCAATTCCCTTTGGTGGTATGGCAAACAGGCTCTGGCACACAATCGAATATGAATGTGAATGAGGTGGTAGCCAATCGCGGGCATGTGCTACAAGGCGGCAGCTTAACGGATGCTAAGAAAGCCCTGCACCCCAACGATGATGTAAACAAATCACAATCCTCGAACGACACTTTCCCTACAGCGATGCACATTTCGGCTTATCAAAAGCTGATAGATACCACCCTACCAGGCATGGAAAAACTCCGCGATACGTTTAAGGCGAAGTCAGAAGAATACATGGAGGTCGTGAAAATCGGGCGTACGCACTTCATGGATGCTACGCCTGTGACGGTGGGGCAAGAACTTAGTGGCTATGTATCACAACTCGATCATGGCATACGCGCTATTAAGCACACCCTCGACCACTTAGCAGAGTTGGCACTAGGCGGCACAGCAGTAGGCACAGGCTTGAACACACCCGAAGGCTATGCGGAGAAAGTGGCGGCTAAGATTGCCGAATTTACAGGCTTGCCCTTCCGTACGGCAGAGAACAAATTTGAAGCCCTCGCTGCCCACGATGCCATAGTGGAAGCACATGGCGCGCTCAAGACAGTAGCGGTAAGTTTAATGAAAATCGGAAATGATATTCGGATGCTGGCTTCAGGACCACGCTGTGGTATTGGCGAACTGACGATTCCTGCGAATGAGCCAGGGTCTAGCATCATGCCAGGCAAGGTAAACCCAACGCAGTCGGAAGCCCTCACGATGGCGATGGCACAAGTAGTAGGCAATGATGTAGCGATAAATGTGGGTGGCATGACGGGGCATTTTGAACTCAATGTCTTCAAGCCGATGATGATTTATAACTTCCTCATGTCCGCGCAACTTATCGGCGATGCTTGTGTGAGTTTCAATGATAATTGTGCGGCTGGTATCGAGCCAAACCATGCCCGTATTAAGGAGAATTTGAATAATTCCTTGATGCTCGTAACGGCTTTGAATACCAAAATTGGCTATGACAATGCTGCTACGATTGCAAAAACTGCTTACAAAGAAGGTAAAACGCTAAAGCAAGTCGCAGTGGAGTTAGGAATGCTCACCGAAGCAGAATTCGACGAGTGGGTACGCCCAGAGAAGATGGTGTAATTTGATGGATTTACTGTTGTATGGTCTTAAAGGGTTTTCTTATAAAAAATCAAGCAATCAAAAACAGCACATTATCATCAAATTGTTTATTTGTTTATGTGGTGATTTGTTTATAAAATACACATATAACCGAATCAACAAATAATCAAATAAACAAAAATGGTGAAAAAGGTACTACATTTAGGCTGCATTTAAGTTTTATAAGAAAACCCTTTAAGACCATACAACAGTACAACAATAACATATGCGAAGCTATCGCTACATCGCTATTGCACTCGCTACCATAGGCATTGTGCTTACGACCTTGTTCAATGATATATTCCCTAACGGCATGTTCCTGATGGGGATTTGTATTGGTGTACTTTTTGCGGTCTTAGCATCTACGCTTACGAAGGCCTGGCTCAATCGGAATATTCAACTGAAGGATAAAGGCAAGAATGAGACTATTTTGCGCGAAGAAGGCAGTACGTATTTCCAAAATTTTCAAGGAAAAAGCGGGAAATTGTTCTTGACGAATAAGCGTCTCTGTTTTGTAGGTAAGGGACTACGAGGCAATAGTCAAGTAACGATTAGACATTCTGATATTAAAGACCTCACATACTACGATCGTGCTATGCTACCAACAGGCTTCCAAATACGCACCAAAGATGGTACAATACATGCTTTTGCGGTGGACGATAGAGCAGCTTGGATACAAGCAATACAGGAGAACGGAAAAAAATAGAGCTAGTGCTTTTATTCTGAATATTCTTTTTTCATAACTTCTGAATACAGATTTTCTACCAAATATTTACAATCCATAGACGACAAAAAGTAGCGTTCTGTTAGCTCCATACGTTATTTATACAATCTTCTTTCTATTTTTGAGGAAAAAACAAATCATGACTTTTGTAGATGAGAGATGTTACATCTCAGCTCTCCTAAGTAGCCAGACAAAAATAAGATGACAACTAATTGGCTGCTATTTTTTTCTGAATTGAGGTGCAAAAACTGGAGCCATGCCTACGCATAGTGATAGTTTTTGTAACGAAGAGTCAGGAAAAAAGAGTTCCCAAGAAGTTGTTAGTTTATTTATGCCTGACTACTTATCTACATAGGACACATCAAAACTTATATTATATGAGACTTACATTTGCTCTAGCCCTTTTCCTATCCTGCATGAGTTCGTTAGTGGGGCAACAGTTGTGGCAATCTGTATCGGCAGCCATACCAACTGAAGAAGGCAGAACAATAAGTGCCTATCATGCTACGAATTTGAATTTTGACCTATTACAACAACAGTTAAAAGCTGCTCCGATGGAGTTTTCAGTAGCTGCAAAAAATCAACGTATAACGGTAGATATACCCATGCCTGATGGGGCAATGCAAGCCTTCAAAATGGTAGAATCGCCTGTAATGGAAGCAGGGATAGCAGCGCGCTATCCTGAACTTAAATCCTATAGCGGCAGCGCGGAAGATGGTACAAAGCTCCGAATGAGTGTATCATCAGAAGGTATACATGCTAGTGTAAACACCAAAGCTGGAATAATAATCCTACGCCCAATGAGCGTGGCTTCGGATACTTACATCAGCTATTATTTTAAGGATGTACACTATGGCGATACCACCCCAGCCTTTCATTGTGGCTTTCAAGCGGATGAGGTAGCGCACGGCTTAGAACACTTTTCTGATTTCAAACTACCTAATACCAATGAAAAATCAGGTGTAGGCACCTTACAGTTGCGTACCTATCGCTTTGCACTTTCCGCAACTAGTGCCTTTAGTTCTAGAAATGGTGGAACAACAGCATCTGTGATGACCGTTTTCAATCGCACAATGAACTTACTAAATAGCGTGATGGAAAATGAAGTAGCGATGCGCATGGTATTAATTGACAGAACAGATGAATTGATTTTCACCTCTTCTTCAGGCGAACCCTATGGCAATGTGCGTGAAGGAGGACGCATACTTGGTCAAGCTCAAGAAGTATTCAATAATATTATACCTGCCAATTCCTACGATGTAGGACATGTATTTACTGCAACTTGCGACGATACAGGTGGAATTGCTTCGCGCGGTTCAGCCTGCCAGAGTTTTAAAGCAAATGGCGTGACCTGTAATTATCGTGACTTTGAGTACAATGTACTTGCTATCATGGCACATGAGTTGGGACATCAATTTAACGCCACGCATACCATGAACAACTGCACAGAGGGGAGTCAAATCGAGATTTCTAATGGCTACGAAGTAGGTAGTGGCTCCACGATTATGTCCTATGCAGGGGTATGCGATGCAGCAAACAATATCCAAGCTGTATCGGATCCTTACTATCACGTAGCGTCTTTGGAAGAAATGATTCAACATGCTCGTGTCTCCAATAGTGGATGTGGTACACTTGGTGGCACAAGCAATAACGAACCCACCATAGCATTGGATTATGAAGATGGGTTTTATATCCCATTACTCACTCCATTCAAACTCACGGCTAAGGCAGAAGATGCAGATGGCGACGACCTCACTTACTGTTGGGAACAATACAACACTGGTCCACCTTCGCCTGTAGGGAGTCCATTACTAAATGCAGCAGCTTTCCGCTCTTATCCACCTAGCAGTAGTGGTACACGCTTTTTCCCAAGAAAGCCCATATTACTAATTGGAAACAGTGAGGATACAGAAGTCTTGGCAAGTTTTGCACGTGATTACACCTTCCGTTGCACCGTCCGCGATAATAATTCATCAGGTGGTGCAGCCGTATGGGACGAGATGAGTTTTCATGCTGCGGAAAATACAGGGCCATTCTCTGTAAGCTATCCAACAGCAGCACAAGATAGTATGCAAGCAGGTAAACAATATGCCGTAAGATGGAATGTGGCAAATACCGATAATAGCAGAGTGAACTGCCAGCGCGTCAATATTCTACTATCTACTAATGGTGGCAACAATTTCTCTATTCGCCTACTCGAAAATGTAGCAAATGATGGTGAAGAAATCGTCACTATTCCTGAGGTAGCTACTACACAAGCGCGCATCATGGTAGAAGCGGCAGACAATATTTTTTATAATGTGTCGCGTCAAAACTTTGTGATTGAAGCAGCTACTGAGCCAAGTTTTGCCTTAAGCCCAATGCCATTCTACCAGCAAGTATGTTTGCCAGCAGCAGCAAGTGTGGACATCCAAACGACTGCCATAGCAGGCTTTGAAGGAGAAATTGCTTTAAGCGTAGAAAATTTACCAGAAGGAGTCACGGCAACATTCGAGCCAGCTAGTGTAATGGCAGGAGAAAGTGCCACCCTCAGCTTGGATATGAATAACACCACTTTCGATGGATTAACGCAAGTTCAAGTAGTCGGTATGTCTGCCGATGGTAGTGTGATGTTGAGCCAAGCTGTAGAATTTAATATTGTATCTAATGATTTTTCGGCACTAAGCCTTACATTCCCTGAAAATGGCGAACGAAGCATCGTCGGAAATACCATGTTCGAGTGGACGGAAACACCAAATGCGCTAAGCTACGATTTTGAGTTATCTTCTAGTCCTGCATTCGAGGCAGATGCGATTGTTGCAAGTGCTACAGGCATCACGTCCAATAGCTTTATGCCTGAAAGTATTTTCTTGGATGAAAGTACTATTTTCTATTGGCGCGTACGTCCTAATAATGAATGTGGTGCAGCAGCTTACAGCATCGCTAATGTTTTCCAAACTGTAAATGTGCAATGCGTACCTTTTGAAAATAATGAAGCCGTTCCTATCACGGGTAGCGGTCGCCCTACGGTGCAGTCCAAAATTAATATTGATGCAAGTGGTTCTATCACGGATTTGAATATACCGATTATTACGGGAAGATACTCTCCGATTAATGCGGTGCAAATTTCTTTGATTAGCCCAGCAGGTACAACAGCGAAATTATTTAGCAATAATTGTGGTGGAACGCCACCTATCAATATTGGCTTCGACGATGAAGCTCCTGACCCGATTGATTGCCCACCGACTTCTGGTATTGTGCATCAGCCTATAGAGCCGCTTTCTATTTTTGATGGCGAAAATATTCAAGGCGAATGGACATTGCAATTTGAAGTCACGCGCTCTGGTTTTGGAGACGGAGGTTCTATTGATAAATGGCAACTAGAGTCCTGTGCTAGTATCGAAGCAAACGCACCTTTCTTGGTACGAAATGAGGTGTTTGACCTGCCGCCTGCTTCTAGAAGCCAAATATGGCTAGAAACATTACAAGCAGAAGACGAGGACAATACTACCGATGAAATCATCTACGAATTACTTTCTGTGCCGCAACATGGTACACTCTACTTACGTGAAACAGCACTTGCATTAGGCGACAGTTTCACGCAGCAAGATATTGATGGCTATCGCTTATCGTACGAACATAATGGCAATGATGCGAGCGAGGATAATTTCAACTTCATCATCCGCGATACGGACGGTGGCTGGTATGGGCCAGATCAATTCAACATCCTCATTGATGAAAATGCGATGGTAGGCACGAATGACCCAGCTTTAGCACAGCAAATAAATATTTATCCAAATCCTGCCAGCGCGCAAGTACATATCGCATTAGGCGAAGGCTTGACGCAGCAAGTACAAGTGCGTGTGCTAAACCTAAATGGGCAACACCTCAACAGTACAAGCATCAGAGCAGGTAATCTATTGACTTTGGATACGGCTAAGTTTGCGGATGGCATCTACTTCATACAAGTCTATACAGCTAAAGTATTCTATACAGAACGCGTAGTTATTCAGAAGTAAGTAAGTGAATTGACAATTTAAAATTGAAGCCCAAGCGATTCCTCTGTGAAGCGTTTGGGCTTTCTATTTCTCTGTTAATCATTATAAATATAGCACTACGATGAAAAGTGTGGGTACGCTCAACTTGATTCAATCAATTCAGCGTACATTTTCTGTTTTATACGTATTCCCTCCAATGGAACGCGTTCCATTGGGACAAAAAAGAATGACCCACACTTTTCACCGTAGAGCCATAAATATTGGATAATTATGCCTAGATATTGACTTTTGATTGCTAGGTGGTTACAAAAAATATACATTTGCGTGAGAAATGGAACTTACTTACACCCTTGTAGTGTTTTTCCCGCATCTTCATTTAATGACTTTATTTTTTACTTGAAATCACTCAATAATGAAACGTATTTTACTTGCAGCACTTTCGCTCTTGATTAGCTTTAACGCCATTGCCCAAAGCCTTGAAGATATTCCAACTACAATATATACCACTCAAAAAATTACAACTAAAAGCCCTAGCATTGATGGACTACTTAATGACGAAAGCTGGAATGCTGTCGAATGGAGTGGCGAATACACCCAGCACCAACCAGAGTTTGGAGTTGCGCCCCTACAGCAATCGACCTTTAAAATCCTCTACGATGACGAAAATCTTTACTTAGCCTTCCGCTGCTTCGATACTGAACCCGATAAAATAGTGAAACGCATGAGCCGACGCGATGGCTTTGATGGCGATTGGGTAGAAATCAATATTGATAGCTACAATGATAAACGAACGGCATTTTCTTTCACGATTTCTGCCTCTGGTGTACGTGGCGATGAATTTGTATCGAATGATGGGCAGAACTGGGACACGAGTTGGAACCCCATTTGGTTTGCGAAAACGAATGTGGACACGGAAGGTTGGACAGCAGAAATGCGAATTCCACTCAGTCAATTGCGCTATGCGGATAAGGAAGAACAAGTGTGGGGTATCCAAAGTACTCGTCGTATTTTCCGAAACGAGGAACGCTCTACCTGGCAACCTATTCCGCAAAATGCAGGGGTGTGGGTAAGTGCATTCGGAGAGTTGCGAGGCTTGAAGGGTTTAAAATCACAAAAACAAATCGAGATACAGCCTTATGTGGTAGCACAACTCGAACGCTCGGAAGCTGTCGAGGGCAACCCTTATGCCACAGGTTCTGCTACGCGCCTTTCAGGTGGCGTGGACGGCAAAATTGGTATTACCAGCGATTTGGTATTGGATTTTACTATCAATCCTGACTTCGGGCAAGTAGAGGCTGACCCTTCGGTAGTGGCATTGGATGGATTTCAGGTGTTTTTCTCGGAGCGTCGTCCGTTTTTTATAGAAAATCGTAATATTTTCGATTATAATATTAGCGAACGTGGCAACAATAACACCCTATTCTACTCCCGCCGAATTGGAGGCAATCCGAATGGCTATCCTAGTCTAAATCCTGGTGAATATGCTGATGTGCCTTCTAATACCTCCATTTTGGGAGCGGCAAAATTTAGTGGTAAAACCGATAAAGGACTCTCCATCGGTATACTCGAAAGTGTGACAAGCCGCGAATATGCCACTATTGACAACAATGGTAATGAACGCGAAGAACTCATCGAGCCCCTCACAAGCTATGCCGTAGCCCGTTTGCAACAAGATTTCAATGAAGGCAACACTTATGTAGGTGGTATTTTCACCGCTACCAACCGTGCTTTGGAGGATACCGATTTAGATTTTTTGCACAAATCGGCTTATTCAGGCGGTTTGGACTTTCGGCATCGTTGGGGGACAGCACAATGGGTGATTTCAGGCCGTGGGCTATTTAGTCAAGTGAATGGTAGCACTACTGCTATTACCAGCACGCAGCGAAGTCTTACACATAATTTTCAGCGGCCGTTTGCAGAACATCTTACTGTGGACACCGACGCACGTTCTTTAACTGGTCATGCTGGCGCGCTTCGGGTGGCAAAGACAGGTGGCAACCTCAATTATGATGTGGACGCAAATTGGCGTAGTCCCAATTTTGAGACTAACGATATTGGCTTCCTTCGCAATGCAGATGAAATTAATACTTCAGGCGGTGTGAGTTACAGTATCGTGCAGCCTTTTTCGGTTTTCCGCACCATGGGTTTTGGAGCTAGAACGAGGGCGCGTTGGGATTTTGGTGGGCAACATCTTTACCAAAATGCCAACTTAGAACACTACATGGAGTTTAAAAACTACTGGTCGGTATTCACTAATATTTTTGCTGAACTTCGTGATATTTCCAATTACGCGCTCCGTGGTGGGCCTGCCTTACGCTTAGATAGAGCTTTGGGATGGTCAGGTTTTGTGAGTACTAATCAGCGTAAAAAAGTGTTCTTGAGTGCGAATTGGACACTTGGTAATGCCGAGCGCGATGCCGTGAAATTTCGTATTGTGGGTGCAGGTGTAACTATCCAACCCACGAATGCACTCAATATAAGCTTAAGTCCGAGTTTAGTGCATATTCGGAGGCAATTGCAGTATGTGGATATTGTAGATTTTGCTGGCGAGTCTAGCTATATCATGGGAAGCCTCAACCAACATACCCTCAGCATGACAGCGCGGCTCAATTATAATATCACACCTGATTTTACGATTCAGTATTATGGACAACCCTTCATTTCACGCGGTCGCTACTTTGATTTTAAGCACATTGTACGCCCCTTAGAAAAACGCATTGAAGATCGCTTTGAACTGCTTGGAGTCATGCCTCTTTTCAAAGATGGTTTCAGTCTCGACCAAACAGGTGATGGCGTAGGTGACTATACGATTGGCGATCCTGATTTTAACTTTATCCAATTCCGTTCCAATCTCGTAGCGCGTTGGGAGTATGTGCCAGGTTCGGAACTCTACTTGGTGTGGTCGCAAGGCACTACGGCTTTTGGCGATCCGCGTGAAGATTTACTTCCCAGCCTCGGCGATAATCTATTTACGGAGCAGGCACAAAATATCTTTTTACTGAAATGGACGTATCGGTTTTTGTTGTAAAAAATGCTGTAGGTACTCAATGAGTGCATGAAATAATGGTGAATGCGTGAATAATTATAGCTTCTAATTCGCTCATTCAGTCATTTAGGAACGATGAATTAATAAATTTTGTCGAATGTCATTAAATCATGCACACTAAAGTGTCATTAAATCATGCACATAG
>JAHDCQ010000552.1 GCA_020629845.1 Saprospiraceae bacterium
CAATTAAATTATTCTTTTCCTACTGGGCTATCGTCGTTCATCAACTTATCCATTAGGAAGTTGGTCATTTTTGTATAAAGGTGCAAGCGTGTCGGGCCGCCATAAATACCGTGGTTGCGATTCGGATAGTAGTAGGTATCGAATTGCTTATTTGCCATGATGAGAGCATTTGCCATCTCTACGGCATGTTGGAAATGCACATTATCATCGCCCATACCGTGTGCTAGGAGGTAATTGCCCTTGAGCCTATCCGCAAAATAAATCGGTGAATTTTCCTTATAGCCATCAGGGTTTTCCTTCAAGGTACGCATAAAACGCTCGGTGTAGATGGTATCGTACCACTTCCAACTCGTTACTGGCGCGACGGCAATGGCTGCTTTGAAAACATCATTGCCCTTGAGCAAGCAAAGCGAAGACATATACCCGCCATAGCTCCAGCCGAAAATACCAATACGGTCTTTATCCGTATAGGGTAACTTGCCTAAGTATTTTGCTGCTTCTATTTGGTCAATGGTTTCATAATGCCCAAGCTGCTGATAGGTCACTTTTTTGAAGGCTTCACCACGTCCGCCGGTGCCTCTATTATCCACACAAGCCACTATAAAGCCTTGCTGTGCCAACATCTGAAACCACCAATAATTCGCGCTTTTCCAGCTATCGGTCACTTGTTGGCTACCTGGCCCACCGTAGAGATACATAAATACAGGATATTCCTTCGACTCACTAAAGTCAGCAGGTTTTATCATCCAGCCATTAAGTTCTACGCCCTCGCTCGTTTTGAAATCAAAGAATTCTACAGGCGTAGTGCCTTTGCTTTTTTGTAAAGTAGTAATACGCGCATTATCCTCTAGTTCGCGTTGCAGTTTGCCCTCGCGATTGTAGACCGCATAAGTCGGCGCGCTATTGATGGTAGAATGTGTCAGCACAAAATAGTCGAAGGTATTGCTAAATTCGGCAGCATTCCAGCCCTCAGTTTTGGAGAGTTGGCGTTCTTTTTTACCTTTCAGATTCGCTGTATAAATATGGCGTTGCATAGGCGACTTCTTACCTGCTTGATAAAAAATCGCACCATTCGTTTCATCCACTCCATAGAAGTCGCTCACATCCCAATTACCTTGTGTAAGTTGGCGTTTTAGCTTACCCTTCATATTGTATAAGTAGATGTGCTTATAGCCATCGCGCTCGCTCGTTATCACAAACTCTTTGCCGTTTTTTAGGAACGTAATATCATCCAAAATATCTTCGGCTACATATTCGTCTTCTACTTCTTTATGCAGCAAAGTCGTTTTGCCATTGCGCGCATTCGCGAGTAGCAATTCCAACTGATTTTGGTGGCGATTCATACGGAAAACACAAAGCGTGTTCGGGTCTTGTGTCCAACGAATGCGTGGTAGGTACATTTCTTCTGCACTACCTGTGCGCACCTCTGCCGTTTTGCGATTATCGAGGTTGAAAATTTTAGCTGTTACTACCGAATTAGCCTCGCCTACTTTTGGGTACTTAAAGGTGACATGTTCAGGATACATATCATCATTGTACATTTGCATTGTGAATTCCTTCACCGCACTTTCATCGAAGCGTAGATAGGCAATTTTCTTGCCATCGGGCGACCACTCAAAGGCACGCACGAGCGCGAATTCTTCTTCATATACCCAATCCGACGCACCATTGATGACGTGGTTGTATCTGCCATCCGTTGTGATTTGCGTTACTTTGTTAGTCGTCAAATCTTTGTAGTAGAGGTCATTGTCATACACAAAGGCTACCTTATCCGCTGCAGGATTGAAGGTCGCGTACATTTGTTTGCCGCCTTCGTAAAGTGGAGTGAGGGCTTTTGTTTTTTTATCCCAAATAAAATAATTTGCCCTACTCGAATAGCGATAAATGGGTTCGGTGCTTGTGCTAATGAGCATTTTGCGCTCGTCCTCGCTGAAGGAGTAACTATCTAAGCCATCTTTAAGCAAGCTTTTATCTGCTATGTCCTTTACATCAAAAATGGTCTTGGTAAAATTGCCTGATGTAAAATCATATTCTTGGACTTCACCTTCCTCTAAGCGGGTGTAACTTTTACCATCATTTAGGAAATCAAAGCCCGATATGCGGCGCGCGAATACGCTATAATTTTGCCAAATATCCTCCAATGTAATCGCATCTTGCGCGAAAATCGTAGGTAGACTCAGCACTACTATGCCGAGGATTAGGAATATTTTTTTCATATTTAGTGGTTTTGTATT
>JAHDCQ010000553.1 GCA_020629845.1 Saprospiraceae bacterium
GGAAAAGATGTGCATCGTTGATGTAGAATGAAAATCTCCAACCAATGGTTGGAGAAATTTTAACACTTTGTAAGAACAGCCATTTCAAGCAACTTATTTCCCAAAATAATTATTGAAAATACAAGGACAAACAGGTATAAAACCAAACGCAGCGATGCTACCGACCTCCCTGCTTATATCGTAGTGGTGGAATTTAGCAAGCCGACGTTAAAAATAGCAAAACGATGAGTAAGCGTCCTATTGCGCCCATTGATGAACTCCACAACAAGACAATGGCATTGGCAGATGAAGCCTTTTATGCCAAACGTAAAGGACAGCCTGCCGATTTGCAAGCCCTTTACCAACAAGCTTTTCAGTATGAAAAAGCGGCGGCGATGCTATTGGTGAATGACTACAAAGCCGAACCGACGCGCTCCGTACTCTTCCGAAGTGCGGCGAGTTTGTTGCTCAATTTACCCGAACTCAAAGAAACTGACTACCGCGCTGCGGAACAAATGGTCGCTTTTGGATTATCAGGCAACCCACCTGTTGCCATAGCTGATGAACTCCGTGAAGTATGGGCAGATATACAAGCGCGTTATGCGGCTGAACGAGAGCGTTCTTTCCAGCAGCAAGCAGATGTGCTATTGGCAAGAGTGCGCTATTTATTGCAAATGGGCACTGCCTCTGATATGGATAAAGCTTGGCTAAGCGAGCAATTGGAGCGTATAGAAGCGGATGTGAAAGCCATTGTTTAAGTCTTTATACAATGACACTTTTTGTTTTCACCGATGCAGTGGCATAGGCCAAACAAGCCATAATATCAGCAGCTTCCAAATCTTCAAACTCTTCCAAAATGTCTGCTACACTATCCCCTGCCGTGAGGTATTCTAAGATACTCTCCACAGGATAGCGCAAGTTCCTGATGCAAGGCTTGCCATGACAAATTGTTGGATTTAGAGTAATTCTTTCTAATAAACTTGCATTCATGTTCTTGAATTTACAAGACAAAGATACAAGAAACTGCCCTCAAAGTAAATAGTCCTTCCATGCACCAAGGAAGTTACTGGCATATATTTGTAGAATATGCCGCAAAGCCTTATTTTGAACACCAAATTCAAAAACAAAGAAGAGAGGTCGTTTTCCAAAAATGCTGTTTTTCGCTACGCGCTAAACAATGAAGTTTCGGAAAACGAGGACGAACAACAAATAACACAAGATGATAGAAGAAGCCCACCGCCGCATACAAGCCTGTAAGGAAAGTCGTTCCAAGATATTGGATTTGGGAAATTGTGGATTGACTAATGATACTATACCTGATGAGATAGAGGAGTTGGTTTGGTTAAGAGAATTAAATTTAGGTAATAATGAATTTTATGATAAATTATCTAAAAGTTGGAAACAAGAATATAATCGACCTTCTCTGAAACGTAAAAATAGATTGCAAAATATTCCACCTCAAATCAGTAATTTGTATGGACTCCGATACCTTAATTTATATGCTAACGAAATTCAACATATTACAAATTTAGACAATTTGGCATCTTTGAATTGGCTTTCTTTGTCTAATAATAGAATTCAAGAAATCAAAGGTCTTAGTATGTTAACTCAGTTAACTTTTCTCTGGTTATCATTCAATAAAATTGAAAAAATCAGTGGTTTAAATAGTTTAGCTAAATTGACAAAACTCTCTTTAGCTAATAATCATATTAGGAAAATTACGGGAATTAGCGCTTTAAGAAATTTAAGGGAGCTTCATTTGTACTCTAACCAAATTCAAGAAATTAAAGGTTTAGATAACTTGTTTAGATTGAGAGAACTTTCTCTTTTTTCTAATCGAGTTTGTGTTTTTCCTAGCGAAATCGTAGAAGAATATAACTGCCTCCCCGACCTAAAAGCATGGCAAGCCGCTCTAGCACAAGGTAAAACCCAAAACAAAAGCGTCAAAATCGTACTCTGCGGCAATAGCAATGTAGGTAAATCCTGTGTATTGGATGCCCTACAAGGCAAAAAGTATAAACCTAGAACTACCACGCATGCCATCGAAATAGAAAAAGTGGAGTTAGAGGAAGTAGCCGCCTGGGTATGGGATATGGGCGGACAGGAGGTATATCATGGTACACATCGGCTATTTATGCAATCGGAGGCGATATATGTATTGGTATGGGATGCCGCTACGGAAGCGCAGCCACAAGCTCCCGACCGTGCCAATGCGGACTGGGAAAACCGCAACCATAAAGTGCCGTATTGGGTGG
>JAHDCQ010000128.1:0-12376 GCA_020629845.1 Saprospiraceae bacterium
CTTCAAGTCAGCTCTATGATATATCACTTTTCAAACATCGCCACCGTATAATCCAATAAATCCGCCCCCCCGAAACGCCCATGCCCAGGAATCACATGTTTTAGAGTAGGGTAAGCTTGCTTAATCTTTCGTACCGTATTCGACCACTCATCAGTGTTGGCATCAGCAAGGTTGCCTTTGCCCGATTTCAGGCTTTTAATCAAGCAGCCGCCAAATAGCACTTCCTCCTGAGGGACATAACTCACAAGGTTATCTTTCGTGTGTCCTTCGCCAAAGTGAGTATTGATGACGGTTTGTTTGCCCACCTGCAATTCGAGACTTCCATCAAAGCCATGTTGGGGAAGAATAGCATCATCTGCTTTGGCTAAATCAATGGTCAAATTATTGGCATAGGAGGGAATATTGCGTTCATGAAAAACTTGCAATCCACCGAGGCAATCTATATGAAAATGATTGATGACTACGGCTTTGACGCTTGCTTTTTTGTCCTGTTCTATCCAGCGAATGAGTTCAAGCGAGACGCTGTCATCAGTAGGCGTATCGAATACAATAGCTTCTTTATCATCTATAAGCACCATGCCATTGCAAGCGACTTTGCCAAAGCTTTTAGTCGCTAAATAAGAGACGTGCATATAGGTATGTTTGGATATTTTAATGATTTTTAGCGTATCAGATGCATAGGTGTAGCTTATTTTTTGAGTGCTTTTACAAGCAATACCTATTAAGAATAAGAAAGCAAGTGAAGATAGTAGATATTTCATTTTAATTCCAATCAGGACTGTCGGGAATGCGCGCAATGACGCTAAATGTCCCGCCTTTATGATTCATAATTTCTTCCCAAAGGTGGCTCGTTTGAGACTTGAATAAGTAGTTGGCGTGCATTTCGGTCAGCACCCACGATTGGTGGAGCATTTCATCCCATAGTTGCCCGCTCGACCAGCCCGTATAGCCTACAAAAAAGCGAATATTAGCAGGCTGAATCAGGTTCGCATCTATCAAAAATTTAAGTTTGTCAAAATCGCCACCCCAGTATACGCCCTCCATCACTTTTATGCTATTATCCAGCATATCACCTACATTATGTACGTAGTGTATGGTGTCCGTCTGCACAGGGCCACCAAAAAACACCTCTGCATCAAATTCAGGGAAGTCTGCAATTAATTCATTGATTTTCATATTGAGGGGCTTATTCATCACGAAGCCAAGTGTACCCTCACTGGTATGTTCACATAGCACAATAGCTGCGCGCTTGAAGTTACTATCGCGCATAAAAGGCTCTGCTAGAAGTACTTTGCCTGCTTGTATGTCTGTCTGTTTTAATTGCTGCATAATCCGAACAATGAACATTTTATTATTTCACAATCCTTATCACTAAAGTGCACTTGTTGGAAACTTTCTATCTACTCTCCTTATAAACCCACGAATGGTCTTTCCTGTTCCACCGACTTCAATAAATTCGGTCACGCCATCGCCTATCATATTTTGCATCGTTTGCGTCCAGCGTACGGGCGAAGTGAGTTGGTCAATCAAATTTTGTTGAATCCGTGCAGGTTCCGTTTCGGCTGCTGCATTTACATTTTGATAAATTGGACAAATAGGCGTACTAAAACTCGTGCTTTCAATAGCAGCTTGTAGTTCCTCCTTCGCGGGCTGCATTAAAGGCGAATGGAACGCGCCTCCTACTGGCAATACGATAGCTCGTTTCGCACCTAATTCTTTCAATTTTTCCACCGCTTTTTCGATGCCTGGCACCGAGCCCGAAATCACCAATTGCCCAGGGCAGTTGTAGTTAGCAGGCACTACCACCTCATCAATTTCCGCGCAAGCTTGCTCAATTACAGTATCCTCTAGTCCTACTATGGCTGCCATCGTGCTTTCTACGGCTTCGCAGGCTTTTTGCATGGCTAAGGCGCGTTGTTGCACGAGTCGCAAACCTGCTTCAAATGTAAGGGCTTTATTCGCCACCAATGCGGATAATTCGCCTAGTGAATGCCCTGCTACTGCTTCAGGCTGAAAGCTATCGCCCGCAAGCATCGCTTTAGTGATAGAGTGTAAAAATACGGCAGGTTGCGTGATTTTGGTTTGTTTCAAATCTTCCGCGCTTCCTTCAAACATCACATCGGTGAGGCGATAGCCCAATATATCATTGGCTTGCTCCATGAGTGCTTTGGCTTCGTTGGATGCTTCATACATATCTTTGCCCATCCCCTCAAATTGAGATGCTTGGCCAGGAAAAACATAAGCTTTCATATCAGAAAAAGTATCTGTATTTTTAGTTGCTGGAAAGTACAGCAATTCGAGTGGGAAATGCAAATTAGAATTAGATAAATATTCGGAAAGCTTCGATTTATTTGGATACAAAAACAAAAAGAGGCGACGATTGAACGCATCACCTCTTCAAAGTGGACTAAATAGCTTTATACATCACTTGTGTGAAAAAAAAATATTTTGTAACTCGAAATTCGATAATATAAAATGAAAATCAGTACGATTCTTTAAACAGGGAATAAGTAGTATTAATCCAAGTTGTAAGTGATTTTAAAATCTTCAACTTGGACTACTACCTATTTCAACATCTTCTATTCATTAACACAAAGGTAGGATTGTAATGAATCATAAAGATTTACACAGAAAACGAGATATGAACTATTTTGACCTTAAATGTTAAAATCCGTTGTTTTGAATGACAGAAGTGTACCACTTCGCCGAAGCTTTAGGGCTACGTTGCTGGGTATCAAAATCTACATAGTGGATTCCAAATCGCTTGGAGTAGCCTTCTGCCCATTCAAAATTATCCATAAATGACCACACGAAATAGCCTTGCAAATTTGCACCTGCGCTTATGGCTTGCTCGCATGCGCCTAAGTAACCTTTGAAGAAGTTTACCCGTTTCGAGTCGTCGGCTTCATCTTCAAAAGCACAACCATTCTCTGTGATGAAAACAGCTGGGTTATCGTAGCGGTCTTTAATCCAAAGCAGTAATTTTTGGCAACCCCAGGGCACAATTGCCCACCCCATATCCGTTTTCTCCCAGTTTTCATCTACACTCAAATGCACATCTTGATCTTCCAGAATACCGCCATTGCCATATACTTCTTGTTCTCCGAAATTGCCATTGGCAGCCTCCGCGAACATGGTCGTATAGTGATTGAGTCCGAAGAAATCGGATGAGCCTTTGAGTTTAGCTTGCTGTTCAGGCGTGAATTTAGGCAGGCGTTCCCCTAGATTTTTTCGCATTATTTCAGGATAATCTCCTTCATAAATTGGGTCGGCAAACCACGCTAGGAAAAACTCTAAGGAGCGTTGCGCGGCAGCTTGGTCTTCGGGTGCGTCGGTTTTGGGTTCGCGCCAGTCGCAATTATTGGACATGCCTATCACACCGCCTTGTTGGGTTTGAAATTTATTCCTATAACATTCTACTGCTTCCGCATGAGCCAGCAAAAGGTGATGCCCTGCGAGATACAAGTACTCATTGGAAATTTTGCCTGGTGCGAATACGCCTTGCCCATAACCCAGCGTCGCTACCACCCATGCTTCATTGATGGTAATCCAATGCTTCACGCGCTCACCGAAATATTCAAAGCAGACCTTTGCATAGTTTTTGAAGGCATAAATAATCTTAGGGCTTAGCCAGCCTCCAAACTCTTTTTCTAGCTCTAGGGGTAAATCCCAATGATAGAGCGTGACCCAGGGCGTGATGTCATTGCGAAGTAATTCATCAATTAAATCGGAATAAAATTGGATGCCTTTAGCATTGACTTCACCCATACCGGAAGGCAAAATCCTAGTCCATGAAATGGAAAAGCGATAGGCTTTTATACCAGCCGCTTTCATGAGGGCGATGTCTTCTTTGTAGCGATGATAATGGTCGCAGGCAATTTTGCCAGTATCTCCATTTTTGGTCTTTCCTTTTTGAGCGGAAAAATCATCCCAAATGCTTAGACCTTTTCCATCTTTTTTCCATGCCCCTTCTATCTGATAGGCAGAGGTAGCTGTCCCCCAAACAAAATTTTTAGGAAAATAAATCATATTTATGTACGGCGTTGTGGTAAGTTTTAGATGTAAGTAACGATATGAGATGTGAGACTTCTTTTAAAATTTGTCTGAGAACGTAAAATTTTAGTTCATCTCACATCTTTCCATCTCACATCTATTAGCATTACCTAATTATCAAGACACACTAAGGGCATGGCTAAAGCATGACCTTAGTATTAAATGATACATTTCTGTAAAAAGATACACGTCTTAAGCTCATGGATAGAGCAGACGCGAAAAAATGAATAGGAGATGTAGATGTAATATTAGTCAATTAATGGCGAATTTTCCCAAATATGTTCAATGTTTTTCTTGTATTCGCTGGGCGATGTCCCCATTATTTTTTTAAATACTCGAAAGAAATAGGAAAAATTATTGAATCCTGACTCAAAGGCAATATCGCGGAATGACTTATCCGTTTGCTTAATGAGCCGGCAAGCATACATGATGCGATATTGATTCAGAAAGCTAGAAAAAGTATTGCCTGTAGTGCGCTTAAAATACCTGCAAAAAGCTGATTCAGAAAGCGATAGCTGATCTGCTACATCTTTCACCCGTACCTCTTCTCTGAAGTGTTGCTCAATGTAGTTATATACAATTTGGATGCGTGTTTTGTCAAAATTGTTAATTTTCTGTGGGTTGATATTAGTGTTTAAGACGGTGCGGTAGGGCGATTGCACCATGTCATCTAGAATTTCGAGTAGGGCAATGAACTGTTGCAGACCTGTTTTATGAGTGAGTTGTTCCATTTTTTGACCAATACGGTCTTTATCTTCTCCACCAAAGGAAATGCCATATAGTGATTTATCAAACAGAGCCTTTACCCCCCAAAGTTCAGGCAGCGACAGCATGGCAGAGTCAAAAAAAGATTTCCGTAAGTGAATGACCGTTTGAGCAATTTCATTGGTTTTTTCATCCGTAAAGCCTGCGTGTGGCACATTCGAGCCAATAATCGCCAAATCACCATTGCTGAAGGAAGAAAGATGATTGCCTACCAAGCGTTCGCCCTGTCCTCTATTCACATAGAGTAGCTCTATCTCCTCGTGGTAGTGCCAGGGGTAGCGCGGCTTAGGAGCTTTATCATTCGGGAAGTACCGAACGATAAAACTCTCATTATTGAGTGGATGGACTTGTTCTAAAATTGCTTTCTTCATGCAGTAGCTTCATGTTAGTATCTAAGTACTCAACTCTTGCACAAAATTGGCAAAACCTGAAATTTTGAATGACCAATTTTGAATGCGATAATGAGGTAAGGCGATAATGCTACAGTATTTGCATCATTATCGCATTCTATCATTAAATAATTATGGTACTGGCTTTGCCAGCTTACTTCTGCAAAATACTCGAATATTGGAACTTTTTCAAATAGCTTGGTGGTTTTAGGAGCAATGGCAAAAATTAGAAGAAAAGATATTATTGCATTAGGCTATCCGAAAGGAAAAGCGGTACAGAAAGCCCTCCATCTATTGAGTAATGAACTCAAAGGGATTGCTCGTGTGGATGCCTTAGCACAACTCAAAATGGTTTTGTCTGCCCCAGAAAGCTATTTGAAACACCATCTATATGCGGGTATTGCGTCAGAATTGGTCACTTTTCAAAGCACTCCTTTTCAAGCACTACGCGATAAGCCTATTTCCTACGAAGTGTTTGGCAGTAAAGGCATCGAACAATCTGCACTAGACCAAATGCGTACGGCCATGCAACTCCCGATTGCAGAAGCAGGCGCGCTGATGCCCGACGCACATCATGGCTATGGCTTGCCTATTGGTGGCGTATTGGCAGCTAAAAATGCAGTGATTCCCTATGGCGTAGGCGTAGATATTGGCTGTCGGATGTGTCTTTCGGTTTTTGATATGCCTGTTCATAGCTTTGAAAAACGTAAGAAGACCCTCAAGAATGTGCTAGGGAAGCATAGCAAGTTTGGCAGAGAAGTGCATCAAAAAACAAATGAACATGCCATATTCGACCGTTCGGAATTTCAAGAAATTCCTATTGCCAAGCAAATGCGCGCTACGGCTATCAAGCAATTGGGTTCATCGGGTGGCGGCAATCACTTTGTAGAATTTGGGATTGTAGATATTACAACTGCTAATAATGAATTTGACTTGGAGATAGGGAAATACTTTGCCTTGCTTTCGCACTCAGGCTCTAGAGGTATGGGCGCGAATATTGCGAATTATTACACCCAAAAAGCAAAAGAAAACTGCAAGCTTCCCAAAGCAGCCGAACACTTAGCATGGCTCAATTTGGAGGAGGAACTTGGAGCGGAATATTGGTTAGCGATGAACTTAGCGGGCGATTATGCCTCGGCTTGTCACCATGATATACATGCGCGTATACAAGCCGCTTTAGGGGCAGAACGTATTATGCGGGTAGAGAATCATCATAATTTTGCTTGGAAAGAACGCGTGAATGGCGAGGAAATGATTGTACATCGCAAAGGCGCAACGCCTGCTGCGCGGGGCGATTTGGGCATTATTCCAGGCTCTATGATTGCGCCAGGCTTTATCGTGCGTGGCAAGGGAAGTAAACGTTCCTTGAACTCGGCTTCGCATGGTGCTGGACGCAAACTTTCGCGTCGCAAAGCCTTGAAGACCTTTAACTATAACATGCTTCGCTCCAAACTAAAAGAAGCGGGCGTGACTTTATTAGGCGCAGGTTTGGACGAAGCACCTATGGCTTACAAAAATATCCATGAAGTGATAGCTGCGCAACAAAGCCTGATAGAGGTATTAGGCACCTTTACACCCAAAATAGTACGAATGGAGGCATAGCTCAACTTTGGTCACTAACCAAAGTTGAGCTTAGGAACGTATATAGTGTACATTCGTTTCTATATACATGATGCGAACATTAAGCCGCTTGAATTCCCGTACGAAGAAGTTCAAAATTCGTCTTCAACCGACGTTTTTTCAGATTCCGACTAAGGCTTTTATTGAGTATAATTTCCAAGTCTTCAGGAGCAGCAGTTGCGAAGTGCTCTACTTCAAGTTTCCCTCGAAATCGCCTCCACATATAATTCCAAATGCTTTGAATGGAGCGATTAAGTGGTGGTTTGGAATACTCACCTGCTTGCAACTGTTGCAGATTTAGCAAAGGGAAAAGTTGCTTTATTACTTCTTGTACAATGACTCTATTATCCAACTGTAAATTATAGAAGTCAAAATCTAAGTGAAACAAAAGTTCGAATGCAAATGCTGCTGCATGTGTGGCTGCTTGCAGTTGGATGTCTGCTTCATCACTTTTGTTTTTATCATCCAATAAGTCCGATACTGCCCGAATATTCATAATGCGTATGCTATGCCGATAGCGATACATGGCTTCCGCAAAACCGATAGACTCCATTTCGAGGGCTAAGGTGTCATTGTAATGCTTTTTTAGGAAGGAGTAAATAGGCGAATCGGTGCTGGCAATGACTTTATCTCCAGAGGCAATCGGGCCAAAGTGAACTTTAGGAGGGACATCAGAAGCTGCCTGTTTGAACCACTTGGGCATTCTGGCAACACTTCGCGCTAACTCCACCAATTCTTCATCGAAGTGGCGTACCTTTGGGCGGCTTACATTACCATTAGGCGTTATTTTGCCTGACTCATAGCCGTATGCTTTCGTGGCTACTACTATATCGCCAATGGCTGCGTCTTTTACTCCTCCAGCGATACCTACCGTAAAAATAAAAGAAGGATTTACTTGTTCGGCGATGTCTTTTGCAGCTAAAGCGATTTTGGTGTTTGTAGATCCCGTTTGATAAATAAGAACACGATAATTCTGATACTTTCCCCTGTATGTGCCTATCTCACACATACGTCCAAGAATGGGATACAACTCAAGATTTTCTAAATATACGCGTATCGCCTGATACTCTAACTCAATAGGCGTGAGTATCACTACATCTACAGTGTGCATAGTTGTTTGATTTTTTATGTTAAGTTGTGATTGCTTGGAAAGGTTTCCCTTTCCTCACATTATAAATGCCTTTATTCAGATGCTACTCTGATTATTTTTCCTTCATACACGCTATCAGAGCAGTACTTTTTATTTTGTCTTTCTTAAAATGTTCCAGATACTTCTGCTAGTAAGATTGAAGCGATCGGCAAGTTGATTCACTTGTTCTGTTTTTTTCATATCAGGACGATGTTTCATCTCCTCAAAGGTTTTCAGAATAGCATAATGTTGGATAGTGCTATTAGGTATGAAGTTGAAATCAATCGCATACGTAATGAAACTCTCGAAAGAGGCTTCTACCCCATGTCGGGTACAGTAGACTTCAAATTCTTCGTTGAGTGATTGGCAGAACACGTCAACAATTTGTTTTCTTTGTTGCTCTTTCATAACAATTGGGTATTTAGTTTAGTCTACAACAAAACCAATCTAAAAATATGGTAGCGATAAGTATTCTGATGTGAATAGAAATATAGCTGATGAGTGAGTACTTTTTGTTTTGGCTGCTAATTATATTCCTGAATACTCAGAATATATAAATTAGAAATAGTGAAAACAGCACAAGAAACACCTCATATTGTACTATTATTTGGTATATCAGAATACTTATTTACTTGGGCGTAAGGAATGAGAAATTAATAAATGTTCCACTTAAAGTTAGTTGTTTTGGCTTCTAACAAGGCGGCGAAGATGTAATATAACGGGTTATATCTAATCTTTGCCAACGTAGTTAGAAGCCGAAAGAATAAGTTTAAGTGGAGTAGTTATTATTTTCTCATTCCTAATGTAGTATTTGTTGCAGAGTGTTTAAGTTTAAGGTTGTTTATATCCTCTTCTTTAAGATTTAAAAAAATTGGTTACTTGATTAATCTAAATAAGAAGGTGCTATCAGATGTCTAGTTGCTACATAATAGCAACTAGACCTTCTAATATGCCTTTTTGATCTAATACCTATTCCAATAGTTAAAAATTGAAATACATCTTTAGGGTAACACAGGTTGTGCTACATACCCCCAAGCATTTGAAATGATTGGTTTGCATTATCAGAAGTTTCATTAAATGCGTATTAGTGTATTTCAGTATTATGTCTCAAATATCATTTCTTTTTTTTTTATTTTTGACCACACTTTTCAGTGAAAACCTTTTGAAAAGAAATAGATTTCATCTATTTTTTACAACTTAAAACATTGATTATTAATTTTTTAGCATTTATTTTAATTTCTTTATTTTCCTCTGTTTTTTTTACAATATTTTTTTTTATCTTTTTTCAGTAAATCCATTATTAATTATGAATTAATAAGATGTAGGATGTTTCAGCAAATTAATTTATTTAAATGCATAATACTAAACTCCTTACATTACTTCGCACCCTCAAGGAGGAGGAGCTAAAAGCTTTTAGTAAATATCTGAATGCTTTATATGGCAAGCATAAAGCCGCGATGACCTTATTTCAACATCTAAAAAAATATCAGTCGACGGATTATAACCATAAGCGACTAGATAAAGCCTATATTCAAACAAAGGTGTTGAAAACGAATAATGAACGTCGCGTATCCAATGAAGCGAGCCAACTGTATGATTGGTTGAATGAGTTTTTGGTATGGCGACGCATAAAAAGTGAGGATTATAAAATTAGGTATCAACAAATCTTATTGGAAGAGTATAGAGAGCGTCGGATTGAGAAATTTGTGGATAGGCTGTTGCCTAGTATTGAAGAACAATATGCTAAAAGCATAAAAACCACTCAGGATTACTTGAATGAGATAGAGATGTATCATCAGGCTTACTTCGGGCGTTTTGAAGAACGAACTGTGGTAGATAGTACAATATTCAATAAAGGCTTGCAAGCATTACAACAAGCTTATTATATTTATATTTTGAAGTATGCTTGTGAAGCAAAGATACGGCAGGGGGTAGTTAGAGAAAACTTAAAAGAAATTACTATTCCAGATGAAATAGAACCTTTTAGTTTAGTGGCTAAAATGTTTCAATTATTGCATCAACTTTATGAAGGAGAGTCTTTGGATTCTTTTAAAGAAGTACAAATATTTTATAAGAAGAACTATGCAGAACTTCCAATAGATGAACAGCGTTTTACGGTGGTAGCCTTGATAAATTGGGGAGGAAAGCTTATGCGCAAAGGCAGAATAGATTTGGCTAGCCCACTTTTAGACTTGTATCGTTTTGGTTTAGATATAGGTATTCTTACTAAGGGCGTATTTTTGACAAGTATGATGATGAATAATATAGTGAGTTTAGCTATTTCTATACAAAAATTTGACATCGCAAGAGAAATTGTAAATAAATATGGCGATTTTCTAAATCCAGAAACTGGATTAGAGACTAAACGCTTAGCCCGCGCTCAAATATATTTTGCAGAAGGGCACATAGCTAATGCAAAACAATTATTTGATTATAAATATAAATACCCATTGCATGATATAAAAGCTAAAGCTTTTTCTATATGTTGTATGTTTGAAAGTGGCGAAGACTATGAAATTATCTCTAATAAATGTAAAGCGTTTTCTCAATATTTGGGGCGTAAAAACACCTTGAATCAGGGGTATGCTCTAGGCTTCCGTAATTTTCTTTCTATTCTTAGAAAATTGATTGATAAAACAGAACCAAAAGATAAAATAGAAGCCGATTTAAATAACCGCAATCCGATTTACCTAAAGAGTTGGCTACTCGTAAAACTTAATACTTATCGGGCTATTTATGCATAAAAAATATGCATAAAAAAGAGGTAATCGTAGATGACATACGATTACCTCTTGCTAATTGTAATTTGAAGCTGTATTCTTTATGGAAGTAACATATCTTCTATGCCTATACCATTTTCTAGTAGCTCCTGAGTAACGCCCAAAATCATAATTAGAATATCCATTGTTTGAATATTTAAAAGGTTAAAAAATGAGCTGGCGGTAGGCGTGCTTGCTCAAAAGAAGGCATAGCTCGGGCTAGTCATGCTTGTTACAATTGAAGCATGATTTATTTCCTTTAATCCCTTGATAAACAGTGTATAAACGACTGCTTTAGAATTGGCTTATGCTATGCTTTTTTAAGTAGTGTAGCTTACCTTGCCAGTAATAACACTACAAAGGTGGAGAGAAAACAAGGCTGAAAATGGGCGATTTGGATATTCTAATTTGCTAGAAAATTTCAGAAATATTCAGGAAATAGTTTGTTATATCCCCCCCTATAATCGAAGAAATCTAGTGTACAATTTCCTCCGCTCCAAAAATATTTGAGCGACTATATATCCTACTCAGTTCTATATGAGAAATCAAAATTTAATTTCTTTTTCATCAATTTCACAAATTATTGTAAGGGTTATTTGGATTTTCGGATAGTTTTTAATTATCTTCGTATTGTAGCATAGAATAGCATAGCATAATCAAATGACAGATGTACTAGACACCATACGAGAACTTAATGAAGTAGCAGGTTTGTCTAAGCATGAACGTTTAGTACAAGGCATCAACAATGCAATTGATGCTAAGATTTTAGTAAAAGGAAGTCCCCTACCATCAGTCAATAAAATGGTGGCAAATCTGGGCTTCGCTCGAAAAACGATTGTGCGTGCTTATGATGATTTGAAAGTCAAAGGCATCATAGAAGCTAGACCACGGCTTGGCTATTTTGTAGCAAGCGAAGACACTAGCCAAACCATGCGTGTTGCGCTCATTCTCTATGCTTTTCACACCTTTCAAGAAATCTTCTACAATACTTTCCGTGAACATTTAAGCGAACATATCCAAATTGACGTTTTTTTCCATCATAATAATATAGAGGTCTTTGAAAGTATCATCACCACAATTGAAGGTCGCTATGGCATGTATGTAGTCGCTCCGATTCCTGATGCAAAAACAGAATATTTACTAAAAGGGATTTCAGCAAATAGACTGTTACTTGTGGATAGATATTATGACTTAGGCGAAGACTATTCACACATCACACAGGAGTTTGAACAGTCCATGTATAATGCCCTAGTCGAATTAGAGTCTACTATCAAGCAATACGACGAATTTGTACTTTTTTTCAAAGAAAATACAGATTATCCGATGGAAGTCCTGCGCGGCTTTCAGCGATTTTGCAAAGATTATAATGTCAAAGGCACTGTACATCGAAAATATAAAAGTGAACTGCTCCGCAAAGGCGTGGTGTACTGCACTATCGGGGATACCGATTTGTGGGGAATCCTAAAAGATGCACAAAAACTAGCATTAGTCATCGGCAAAGATGTAGGCATCCTTTCGCATAATGATACGCCTGTAAAGGAAATCATTAGCGGCGGCATCACTACATTTTCCACTGATTTTGAGCTGATGGCAAAAAAAGCGGCGGACTTCGTTCTGCAACGCGAAACAAAACAAGAAACAATACCGAGTATTCTGATACG
>JAHDCQ010000128.1:12476-14105 GCA_020629845.1 Saprospiraceae bacterium
AAAGGCAGACAGGCTACTATTTCGATAATATAAAATGCAAAATTACTATGAAACTTTCGGATTCTAAACTCTGGAATCGTTTATCCGCTATGGATAAAGTCCCGATTCCCGATTTGAAAGTATTCGGAGCCACACTCTCCTTAGTCTTTCTCACCTTTTGCGTGAACGCGCAAATCTCAGGTACCGTAACAGATGATACAGGCGAAGCCCTTATTGGGGTGAACATCCTTGTCAAAGGTACTTCATCAGGTACAGTCACCGATTTCGATGGAACGTATTCTTTAGATGCACCGAGCGATGCCACTTTGGTATATTCTTACACGGGTTACAGTCAACAGGAAATTGCAGTAGATGGACGCAACACGATAGATGTTGTACTCGCATCCGATACAGAAGTTTTGGATGAAGTAGTCGTTATCGGTTATGGTGTCGTTCGTAAAAGTGACCTCACAGGTTCGGTAGCTTCTTTGGATGGTGGCGACATCAGTTCGTTGGTGGTTGGTAATCCAACTTCTGCACTACAAGGCAAGCTTTCGGGCGTACAAGTAGAAAACAATGGTGGTCAGCCCGGTGGTGATGCCAATGTATTCGTGCGTGGGGTAAGTTCGTTTACCAATTCATTCCCACTTTACGTGATTGATGGCACATTCGCAGAGAATATGAATTTCATCAATCCCAAGGATATTGAGTCTATCGAAGTACTGAAAGATGCCTCAGCAGCAGCGATTTATGGTTCGCGTGCGGCAAATGGTGTTGTATTAATTACTACGAAACGTGGTAGTGATGGCGCACCAAAATTGAGTTTCGATATACGTGGCGGAATGGAAGCACCAAGCAAGTATTTGGACTATTTGAATGGTTCAGAATTTGTGCAATATCGTCGTCAATTAGAAGAAAACGACGGTACAGGCTTCGTCTTCCCAGATGAGGGCATTGATACCGATTGGCAAGATTTGTCCCTAAATCCTGGCGCGATTCAGGACTATGGCGTATCCGTTTCAGGCGGTGGCGAGGATGCAAAATATTTCATTTCTGGAAACTACTACGACCAAGATGGTATTTTAGTAGGTTCGGACTTTAATAGAGTCAATCTTCGTGCAAATAGCCAATTTAATGTAGGTCGCTTGACGATTTCAGAATCACTTTCCTTCGCTCAATCTAAATTACAAGAAAACAACTGGTTCGGCTTCGATGGTGCTACTGCGCCAATTTTACGCGAAAGCGCACCTGAAAACGAAGGCGGATTCGAAGCTCCAAGCTTTGATAAACACAATTTTGGTGGATTCAATGACTACGCTTTAGCCGTTTTAGAAGAGAATCTACTTACGACACGTAACTTGTTGGGTAATGTGAATTTCAAGTACGATTTAGGCGGTGGATTATCGGCTAAATTGAACTTAGGGGCAGATTATCGCAATGATTACAGCTTCTATTTCGCGCCTACTTTCTTCATGAGTTCTTCTGATCCAGTTATCAATACGAATCAGCAGAATGACTTAACAGAAGGTCGTGCAGAGACATTTTTGACGCTCATCGAGCCGACCGTAAGTTATAATAATGACATCGGAAAAAGTCGCATTGATGCCGTAGTGGGATTGACGCAGCAAAAGATAGATTTCAAGAATTTGG
>JAHDCQ010000554.1 GCA_020629845.1 Saprospiraceae bacterium
TAGTAAAGCTTAAGCGGTATCAATTACCCTAATAAATTCCCCTGTTTCGCAAAGGGTTGCTCATAGTAACGTTGTCCTGTTGCTTTATAGAGGGCATTTGCCAGCGCACCTATCACAGGTGGCATACCAGGTTCGCCCAAGCCCGTTGGGTCAATGCCATTATCTACAAAGAAAGTCTCAATTTCTAGTGGTGCATCTGCATGGCGAATTAGTTGGTAAGCTCCAAAATTGTCTTGTTCTGGCGCACCATCTTTGAAGGTAATGCCGCCATACATCGCCGTACCAATGCCATCTACGGAGCCACCTTCTATTTGGTTACGCGCGCCTGTTGGGTTCACCACGATACCACAATCTACGGCACACCATACTTTCTGAATGGCTGGTTTGCCGTCCTTTTCCACCATATCTACCACTTGCGCTACGTAGCTATTGTGGCAATAATAAGCCGCTACGCCTCTCGAAACACCAGGCATTGGCTTAGCCCAACCTGATTTTTCTTTTACTAATTCCAATACGCCCGCATAGCGTGCAGCATCATAGTCATTTTCTTCGCCTACTGGATTGTTTTTCGCTTTTTCGAATAATTCTAAGCGGAAATCAATCGGGTCTTTGCCTGCTGCTTCCGCTACTTCATCCAAGAACGCTTGCTCTGCACCAGCGATAAAATTCGACTTCGGTGCGCGCCACGCCCCTGTAGAAATATTCGTTTCCATCACGCTATCTTCGGCTTGATAGTTATCTACCGTACCAGCAGGGAAGCGATTTGCCCAAACTGGCCCACCATGTGCGCCTGCGCCTTTTACTGCAAACGCAATCATATTGTTATTTTCGTCGAGTGCAGCGCGATATTTTACCTTATAGGCAGGACGATAAGTGCCTTTTCGCATATCATCTTCCCGCGAATAAATCAACTTGATGGGTTTCCCAACCGCTTTAGAAATAAGTGCCGACTCAAATAACCAACCGCCATATAAGCGTCGTCCGAAACCACCGCCCATACGCGTCAGCATGATGGAGATGTTTTCTATGGGCATATTCAATACGCCTGCCAAAATATTGGCCGACATTTCAGGTGTTTGAATTGGTCCTACGAATCGCGCTGCTTCATCTGTCACATGCGCGAAAAAATTCATCGGTGACATGGTGTTATGTGGCAAAAAGGGCGCAGAGTAGGTGCGTTCAATCACCTTAGCTGCGTTTTTGAAAGCGGCTTCTGGATTGCCGTCTTTTCGTGCTGGCTCGGTATTTTTTGCTAGTAAAGCCGTCAATTGCGCTTCGTGATCTGCTGTGCTTTCAGCTTTCGATACGCGTTCCCACTCTACCTTGAGGGCTTTTTTTGCTTTCATTACTTCCCAAGTAGAATTGCCTACTACGGCTACCATCGAATTTTTTTGGAAGGCGTTTTTAGCAAAACGATTTTCCTTGAAAAAGTCCGTCTCGACCTCCAATACATCTACAATGCCTGGTAGGGCTTTCACATCCTCCTTATTGAAGGATTTTACCTTCATGCCAAATGCCGTAGGGTGTTCTATCATCGCGATAAGCATCCCTTCTTCCTCGTAGTCCATGCCAAAGATAGGTGCGCCTGTCACGATGGCTCTTCCATCTACATTCGGTATAGATGTGCCAATGATTTTGAAATCCTTCGGGTCTTTTACGGCAATTTCTTCTGGCACTTCTATACCAACGGCATCGGAGGCTACTTCGCCATAACCCAAAGAACGTTCAGAGGCTTTGTGATAAATCACGCCTGCTTCGGTGGTCAATTCCTCTACAGGCACTGCCAGTTTTTTAGCAGCGGCTTCTAGCAACATCCGTCGAGCGGTAGCTCCTGCAGCCCGCAAATTCTTCCAACCGATTCGGATGGATTGGCTGCCACCTGCAATCTGTCGCTGAAAATTTTTAGTATCTAAGCCTGCTTGCTCTACGACTACATTTTTCCAATCCACATCCAATTCCTCTGCCACGAGCATAGGCATAGAAGTCTTAATATTTTGACCAATTTCAGGATTGGGCGACATAATGGTAACGGCCCCATTTTCGCCTATTTTGATGAAGCCGTTCATGTCAAACCAATTTTCAGGCATGACCAATTCGGCTATTTTTTCTTCTACTTCTTCTGGTGCGCAGCCTACTAACGCACTAAAGCCTAACAACATTCCACCACCAGCAGCCCCAGAAATTTTCAGAAAAGAGCGTCTATTATAAGATGTTTTTATTA
>JAHDCQ010000129.1 GCA_020629845.1 Saprospiraceae bacterium
ATACAGACTTCGTATTCTTACAAGGACGGGTCACTACACCCGAAGGCGAAGGCATAGGTAACACCCAAATGATAGTAGTAGAAAGCGATCAAAATGCCATGACCGATATAGCAGGCAATTACTTTATGGATGATTTGGTGTTTGGTGAAAACTACATTGTTGGGCCAGTCAAGGATATTAATTCGGATAATGGCGTTTCTACCTTTGATTTGCTGATTATGCAAAAGCATGTGCTAAATACGGAAGCGTTCACCTCGCCTTATGAATTGATTGCAGCCGATGTGAATGACTCGAATTCGGTCTCTACTTTTGATATTTTACAATTGCAGAAAATAGTGCTAGGCATAGATACGGTTTTTTCAAATAACACCTCTTGGAGATTCGTGACGGAAGGTGCGAATATAGGTGATATTTCCGTAGAAGAATACGACTTTTCTGTGCCAAATGCCATTCAAGTTACAGGTATTGTATCGGATGTAGTGGCGAATTTTATAGGGGTTAAAATTGGCGATGTGAATGGGAATGCCGACCCCTCGAATTGATTTTTTTAAAAGGATTGGTAAGCCCGAAGTATGAGGGATTGCTAAGCCTAGAATCTGAGTATTTTGGGCTTAACAATCGCTCCTACGTCGCGCTTATCAATCCTAACTTAGTGAGTAATTGAATACAAACAACACCATAATACAAGCGCGGCAATTCGTGCTAAACTTGCATAATCAGAAAGCAAATCCGAACTTGCTTTACCACAGCTATGCCCAAACCGCCGCGATTGTGGAGCAAGTGGAAACCCTTTCTAAAACGGTGAAAGCCAGTCCTGAAGTGGTGGAAATCGCGCTATTAGCGGCTTACTTTCACCAGACGGGTTACTTAGAGAACTATCAGCAAGCGCAGGCGTTTTCGACTAGTTTTGCAAAGCAATTTTTGGAGAAAATTGGCTATCCCTCGACTAAGATACAGCATGTTATTCGCACGATAGAGGCGAGCTATCAAGGCAAAGCCAATACGATACCTGAAGCATTGCTCTTAGATACGATGCAATATGTGCGCTACGGTGAGCAATTTAATGATTGGAGTGGTTTGCTACGGATGGAGCGCGAGTTGGTGCTAAATGAAAGCATTACAAAACAAGCATGGCAAGCCGAGCAATTACAAGCTTTGCTGAATGTCCAGTTTTATACGCCATACGGAAAGACTACTTTTGCGCCACTTTTAGGACAAAATATTGTAAAGCAAAAAAATAGGGTAGATAAAGCTAAAGTCGTGGAAACAGAAGCGACCGCGACGACACGTCCTTTTGAAAATATCGCGTTTAGCGGCACAGATAGAGGCGCGCAGACTTATTTTCGCACCAATTATCGGATGCACATTGATCTCAGTGCAATCGCGGATAATAAGGCGAACATTATGATTAGTGTCAATTCTATCTTGATTTCGGCACTCATTACAATGCTGACTTGGCGGAATATTACGCAGACCAATCCATCTATTTTGTTGCCCGCAGTCATGTTTTTGATGACGACTTTAATATCCCTCGTGTTTGCGATTTTGTCGTCGCGCCCGAAGGTGACGAATGTGAATAAGAAGCTGAAAGACCTACCTAGCATTAAGCGGAACATTACTTTTTTTGGCAATTTTGTGCGCCTACCGCTTGAGCAATATGAAGAGGCAATAGATGAAGTATTGCGTAATGATGAACTGCTCTACGGCAATATGAGCCGCGATTTATACTTCTTGGGGCAAGTCTTGTCAAAGAAATATTACCATTTGAAAATGTCCTACGATATTTTTATGATTGGTTTCGTGTTGGCGGTAATAGCCTTTGTTGGATCCTTGTTTTTGAATTAAAAATTAGTCGTATGAAATGGATTTTCCTTCTATTTTTTAGTGTCATTTCGAGTATTGCATTTACCCAAAAAGTAGAATACAGCGAAGCCTTTCTAGCCAAACTCGAAGCTATTGGCGCGCAGATTGCCACGCCTTTAGATTCGGACTATAAGGATGTCAATGTATGGAAGGAGGCATTTCAGCCCTATGATTTTGCGATGAAATCAAGGAAAGAAAAGCTAGAGATTCGCTATTTCATTGAGGAGTTTGATGAGCAGAAGCCTACTTTTTTTCATCCACATTTACGCTTTACACGCTTTTTGATGAATCTAGCTGGTAATGAAGAAAATTCTATTCTCTCCGTCCATGATATGGAGACCACCGATTTGCAGGAGGAGTTTCAGGCGGATTGGGGCAAGGTCGCTTTTTTTCATCCTAAAAAATCCTTTAGTCCTGCCTCGCATTGCAAATTGCTCTGTCTATACAAGGAAAATCAAGGTATAATTTATGTCCTTTTCCTCTTCGATGAACCTACGTCGGGGCTGGATAATCGCTTTTATGCGGTGCAATTTCAATGATTTGAATTGGTATTACACTCGTATTACTTATTAGTGAACATTTTGCAAAAAGGACGTGTTCATTTTTTTCTTGATAAAAAAACGAACCAAAAAAATCAAGACTTAATTTCTTTCTTAACGCTCCAAAAGCGACAAAAAAGCTAAATCCTACAAACTCGCTTAACGAGCTGTTTTGCAAGCTAATATCATCTGCTAATTTGCGATTGAAGTTTATTCCTGATTCCGCTTTAGCTCAAACAGTGTAGTATTTTTAACGCTTTTTTGTCACTTTTTCCACTAAAAGAAATAAGGTCGAAAAGTCATATTATTCAAAATGTTTACTAGTAAGTCCGCATTATACGCTGGTAATGCACTTGCAATTCATTAATTTTTAAGACGACAAAATAATGCCCTCCTGCAAGACTCGAGTCAGGTTTCCATGCTGCTTCATATTTGTCTGGAGACAGTACTCGCTCTTCCAATACTGCCACTAAACGTCCCTGCATATCGTATACGGATAAGCTGACTTTGGCTTTATTGAATACGCCATATTTAATCAATACGCTAGTCGAAAAAGGGTTGGGATTTACATTATATAGCATCCCTCTATCCAAGTGCAAATCGGTGGTGCTGGTCTCTATACCTTCTCCATTTATGATGATGTCCCAAGTGCCTTCTAGTTTTCCGTCTGCGTTCTCGCTGAGTGGAATAATGCGGTGACTAGCATCATACTCGCCCTCCGTAATTGAAGCTGCGGCATCTGCTGGAATATCGCTATCGCCCTCAAAATAGAGCTGCGTGATGAGTCTATCGAAACCAGGTGGCGTGATGCGAAAGTGGATATGAGCAGGGCGAAACTGGCTACCATTCAAATATTTTCCAGGTAAAATGGTCTCAAACATATAAAAGCCTTGCTCATTGGAGTAGACTCTGCCTCTAAGGTTGAAGCCCTCGTTATCATAGGCTCCTGCATCATCTGCATGCCAGATATCTATTAGCGTATTCGGGATGTATTGTGAGCATTCTAAATTATAGACTCGCCCACTAATAATCATGCGGGTGCCTACTTCGTCTGTTGCTGCTAGTTGGTGGTCTTCCAGCATGGGGGCATTGGGCGTATAAAATGGTCCCATGCCATAAAAGTCAAGCGTAGTTTTGTCGCACATGCTGAGGTCAGTTTCGACCTTTGTATTTTCTGCTTTTGTACTAAGAGGTGCAATGGAAAGTGCAAGCGGACTTAAGGCAATGTTTCGTAGGAATTGCCGACGATTCTTCATGTCTTGAGTTTAGATTTAAGTGTATGATGGTTGTACTATGCAATTTAGGACGTTAGAATTTGGACTTTATTGTTTTGCAGTTCTTGTGCATTCCATCTATCTTTGAAACTTTCGCTTGAATAAGGGCGTTTTTACTAGAAATCAAACTATTATGATGTCACCACAATTAAGTAGTTTACAGCTAGAGCTATTAAAACTATTTGCGCTCAATCCTTCCGAAGCAGATTTAATATTTGTTCGTAAAGTGTTAGCTGCTTATTTTGCTACTAAATCAGATATTGCTTCTTTTTCGGATTTAGAACAATGGTTTGAGAAATCTACTGTTCAAGTGATTCCTCCCGTTGATATGCCTTATCCGCCTACGGTTGAAGAACCACTGAGTACCGAATATAAGAACCTAATTACTGAACAATCTAAAAATGCACTTGCTACAGCAGTTGCAAAAGAAGAACCCTTAATTCTGGAATGAAAGCGTCTCAAAAAGATATAATTTTCATCAATTATGAATTACCCAATGGCGAATATCAACCTCATTTAGCATTAGTGCTTTCAAATGATGATATTAACCAGTATGAAGGATACTACTTGACTGTAATGCTATCTTCAACACCTACAGAAGATGAATATACTTACTTAGTGAATGCTGAAATGTTTAATTTTGATTTCAAAGCACGTTTAAAAACTCCCAATCACAAACCTCAAGTAAGGTGTCATCTTATCTCTGCTATTAGAGCTGATAAGCTTATCATTTCGAAACGTTATGGTAGTATCAAGCAAACTTATTATGATGAAATTGTAGAGCAGATTGCTAGGGTGGTTTTTAAATGATGAAGGAGAAGCAAATTCAGACATGATAGAAAAACAAAAATAAAATATACTTGATTGTTTTATGTATCTACCTCCCCTCAATCTGCTGCTCAATTTTCACCAACACATCCACTGCATTATCATAGGTTTGCTGCATATTATTATCGCTTTGCAGCCCGAAAATTGCCATTTCGGAAGTCTTAATTACACCCATGAAGCGGTCAATTTCTGCCTCTTGTGCATGGAGACTCTTCAAGCGTTCGATAACATTGTGCTTGGTAAGTTCTGAGTTTGGAATGTTTAGTTTATCATTGACATAACCGAGCATGGCTTTCGATATTTCATCGTTGAAGGCACGACTATCGTTGGCATCCATATGTTGTTTAGCTACTTTCAAATGCTTATTGGCAAGCTGCTGTGCCAAGCGATTTTTAAGTACAAGCGGGTCAATATTATTCTGGGCATCCCATCGGCGACGAATCACTACCGCACCCAAAAGGAAGAGAAATGGCAAGCCTGCCAAGCTATAAAACAAAGGCGAACCAAAGAAGCTTTCTCGCTTGGCTTGCAGGTTTGGAGTAGATTTGACAAAACGCAATTCTTGGTCTTCGGTCACGATTTTTTCTTTGCTGTTTTCGATAATATCACGTGGCGCATTTTCGCCCATGCGTACATTAAGCAGGTATTTTTCGCTACGTTGCACGATATAGCGCGCACTATCTGGATTGAAATGGGTGAATTCTATTTGAGCATTGAACTGCCCGATTTGCTTCGGTACGGCAATATATTCAAACACTTTCCGACTTTGAATCACGCCGCCAATTTCTTGCGAACGTTCTTCTTTTACTTGTGGTTCGTAGAGTTCAAAAGCATCGTCGATTTTAAGTTCAGGAGCTTGCACGCGCTTCAAATCGCCATTACCTACCACACTAAGCTGAAAAGTGAAGGCATCATCCGTAGTAATATCTAGCTTATCCACCGAAGCCCCCGCTTTGTAGTCGCCCACTGCGCCCCTAAAGGAAGTAGGCGGATTGTCTGGCAAGGGCAATACGTCTAGTGTAAGCGGTTCGGAAGAAACTTTAAAACGCTGCATTTCAGGACGAAAGAAAAAATCTCGTGGATTGCGCGCACCGCCTTTTGCAATGCCTAATTGCATCGTCATCGGCTCTATGGTCATGCTACCCGTTTGCTGTGGAAACAGGGCGATTTGACGCATAATCTTGGTGCTATATTGTGTATCGCCAATGACTTCTTTTAGTACGCCGCTGCTATAGCGACGTAGTTCTTGCGCGAAAAAACCTTGATATTCCGATTCGGTCAGGATATTGAAACTGTTGATATTTTGAGTAGTATAAATTTTATAGCTTAATGGTACTTGTTGCCCTAAATAGACTTGTGTTGTAGGTGTTTCTGCTTGAAGGAACACATCGGGGGTTTCGCCATCTTTGTTACTGGCATTGCCTTCTACTATTTCTATAGTTAGGCTGTTGGTTTGCAGCGTTTTGCCATCTACTTTTACACTTGCAGGCTCGATGGTATACGTACCTAATTTGCGCGGAGTCAAAATATAACTAAAGGCTAGGGTAGACTGGATATTGCCATTGGTAATGGAGGTGCGTTGCATCTCATTTGGACCAGCTACCACATTGAAGGCACGGAAGCTTGGAAACTTAAAATCGCCCCGCGAGGCACGTGCATTACTGAGCGTAAAGGTCACTTCAAAATCGCTATTGATAAGGATTTTCTTGGCATTAGCACTTGCTTTGAAATCAACGTTTTGTGCCGTAAGTAATAAAGGTATAAAGGCTAAAAAACAAAATAGAAAGTGGGCTTTCATTATATATAAAAATGGATACTTTATTTATTGAACCACATAAGGCATATAAGGACATATAATATATTTCATAACTATGTGTCCTTATATGTCTTATGTGGTTTAAATAAATTATTAATTCGCTTTCAGCGACTGCAAATATTTCTCTACTAAGTTCTTATAGTAAGGCTTCAAGTTTGGCGAAACCGTTTGGTAAGGACTGACTTCTGCCTCGCGCTTCTTCAAGTATTCCTCCAATGATGGCGGAATGGTACGCTCCTTCTCAGGCGTACGCTCCGCTTTGCGCTGATTGTCATATTCCTTTTCACGCTCTGCTTTTTCGTGTTCGAGTAGGCGCGTTAAGATTTCTTCTTGGCGTTGCAGCATTTCGTTGGTGAGCTTCTTATTCACCAAATCTGTTTCGATTTTATTCATTTGCTCCTCCAAACCTTGCAATTCTTTGCTGCCTTTGCCTTGTTCTTGCAGTTGTTTTTGCTTTTCTTTTAGTGCTTTTCGCATCGCAGCTTGTCGAGCAGCCATTTCTGCAAATTCTTTTGCTGACCCACTTTTACCTTCTTCCATCGCTTGCTTCATCTGCTGCATTTGCTTATTCAAGCCTTGTTGTCCTTTTGACATTTTATCACCGGGCTTAGCCGAAGGATTATTGCCGCCTGGTTTCTGGCAAGACTGTGAGCCAGGCATACCCGATGCCATTTGCTGTTGCATTTGCTGCATCGTTTCGCCCAAAATGAGTGCCAAATCATTGACATTCTTCATAGTACGTTGCTGATGTTCGGCTGCTTTTGGCTTGCGACGTTCTTCCAACTGCTCGATGCTCGCTTCCATATTGTACTTAATCTCCGTCACTTTTTCTGTAACGAAGGCCTCGATTTGGAACACGCGCTTGCTCAACGCTTGCAAACTGTCTTCTATCAAGCGGAAATCGTCTTTTAGCTTGAATTGCTCTTGTGTTAATTCTACATAGCGCGGTGTATTCACCGTCGTATTGCCGAAAGTCTCCATTAAATCCTCTTGGTCGAAAGATAAACCAACAAGGTTTTCTAGCAACTGACGCAAAGCTTGCATATCTTCTTCCATCTGCTCCATTTCCATGGATTGCATTTGCTGTGCCATTTTCTGTGCTGCTTGGCGCATTTGCTCGGCTGCATTTTGCTGCGATTCAGAAGCTTTTTTATTATCCTGCTGTTCCATCTGCTCTTGGCTTTGCTCCATCTGCTCGCTTGCCTGCTCCATCTCTTCTTGAGGCGTTTCCATGTTCTGTGGCTTTTCTAATGCCTCATTTTTCTCTTTTATTTCTTCCATCTTCTCCTCTAACTTCTCCATCTCCTCTTGTATCTCTTCTTGTTTTTCTTTTAGTTCCTCTTGCTTCTGCTTTTCTTCTTCTTCGCTCATCTCACCCTCGTTCTGTTCGTCTTTTTCTTGCTCTTCCGCAAGTTCCTCTGTCTCTTCTGCAAGTTCTTCCTCTTTTTCTGCTATTTCTTCCATTTTGTCAATGGCTTTCTCCATTTCTTGCTCCAATTCGAGTTGCTTGAAGAGTTCGAGCATGCGATCAAGCTCCATTTCCATTTCCTCATCGTTCATCTCCATTTGCTCGAGTTGCTCTAGGGCTTCATCTTTTTCCATTTCTTGCATCAACTCTTGGATTTTCTCCATCAGTTCTTTCATCTCGTCGCTCATTACTTCCTCGAAGAGTTCTTGGATTTTTTCTTGCTTCTCTACTAATTCTTCATCGCGCTCTTGGAACTCCTCTTGATTCTTCATGTTTTCCTCGAACTTCTCTTGCGCTTTCTCCAAGTTCTTCTGCAATTCCTTTTGGCGTTCGAGCAGCTTTTCTAGCTCCTTCTTATCTTGCCAATCCATTTCTTTCTTTTGGAGTAGCTTTTCCTCCATCTTCTTCACATCCTCCTTGAGTTTCTTACTTTCCTCTATCGCTTTTTCTAGTTCATCTTTTATTTCATCCTCATTTTGCTCTTCTAGCTCTTCTAGTTCATCAAGCGTCGGCATGGAATATTGCATCAAATTCGTACGTGCTGATTTGCTGCCGTTTATTGCATCATTGTCATATACCTCAAAGTAGTATACCACATCGTCGCCAGGCTTTAGTCCCAATTCGTCTAGGTCAAACTGATGCTCAAAATCGGCTTGCTTGCCTGTGCCTTTAGGCAACTTTATGGTTTTGAGTTCGCCTTGCTTATCGTCATTATTGATACGATAATTGAACGCCAAGCTCAAAATACCATAATCATCCGCCGCATCACCTACGAAATATTGTAGGCGTTGATTGGTACTATCCACAAAACGCTCCGCTTTGATGCTTGGATATTGGTCAGGAATCACCGAAATCGAGTAGCTGATAGAATCGGCATTGGGTAAAGCTGCATTAGAAATGAAAAGCTTGTAGCCTTCGTCTTTTAGTGCCGTTTTTTGATAGGTAAATGAATTTTCAGAAAGCTGCTTTGTATTTACCAGCTCAGATTTAGAGGTAAAATCCAAATCAATCGCATCTGTATTTTGTGCATCAAAAATCCAATTGATTTTCGTACCCAAAGGCACTACGATGTCACCTACACTATTCAAATCTTCGTCTCTGCGTTGTGTATATCTTGGATAGTCTAGTTTTACTAAAAAGTCCAAAATATTCGGCTTTTTCAACACGCCTAATTCGTATTTTTCAGAAACCACACCACTAGAAAGTAGCTTGAACTCGGTATCTTTCTGCACATTGCTAAAGCGATAGCTAAAGGTATTCGCATCCTCTTTCGTAAGCCGATATTGATAATTATCTACATCAATGAAAACTTCATTTGGCAGCACTTCTCCTTCCACCTTCACCGTTAAAGGATAGTCATCGAACTGCACGACCTCCATATTTTCATCATCCACTAGGAAGTGAAAAGGTGCAGGACGCTCGAACTCTTCATCATTATTTATCAAGCGATTGGTACTATCTTTGATTAAACTTGGCGCAGCGAAAAGAATAATGAGCAGTAGTAAGAGCGGTGGCAACACATAGCGCAAATACTTACGGTTTTCGCCCAAGTCAATTGCTTTTTTGAATGGTACTAGGCGAATGTTTTCTGATTTTTGGTCAATACTTGCCAAAATCAGTTCTTGGTTATCCGCACCTTCTGCTTGTCCTTTTAGTTGCAGAATGTTGAGGAGTTGATCCTTTACATTGCCAAAGTGGTCGCCGATGATACTTGCTGCCTGCTCGTGCGAAATGATACCACCCAAACGGAAATATTTTGCCAACGGCACTAAAATCCAACCAATGGTCGCTAAAGCACTCACGCCCAAGAAGGAGTAAAACAAGCCCTTTCGCGTTCCGCTTGGAAAATAGAAATAATGCTCCAAAAAGTTGAGTCCCAAGAACAAGACCAACAAGAGTGCAGTGGTATATAGGAAGCCGCGAATCAATTGATTCACGTAGTATTTTCGGATAAACTGATCGAGTTTCTCAATTAATAATTGATAATTTCCCTTCTGAGCCATCTTCTTTTTGAATTGACAATTGACAATTGATAATTGACAATTTTTGTGATGCTTAGTAAACAGCTTTAGCTAAGCGCAAGTTTTTGAAATTGCTGCCTTTAATATTAAAGCGTGAATTTAAGGTGTATAGTATGTAAAAACAAGGACAGTTTTGTTAATGGTGGGATACCTTGTTGATTAAATACTCTTGATTGCTGAAAACCCTTACCTCCCAATTTTTATTTAGTAGGCAAAACGACACATTTTTTGTTAGCTCAGTATTGTGAATTAAGGATAGTCTACCTTTACACTCTAAAAAAGTCGCAAATGCAACAAAAAGAAACAAATATCCTCATCATAGGCGCAGGCTTAACGGGCTTGACACTAGCATACCGCTTGCGTAAAACCGGGCTTTCTGCCCACATCCTAGAAGCCCGTAATCGAATTGGTGGACGCATAGAAACGCTACGAAAAGAAGATATTGCACCATTAGAAATGGGCGCGACTTGGTTAGGCAAAAAGCATACTGCTTTGGTTGCTTTGCTCGACGAATTGCAACTTGATGTTTTTGAGCAAAAACTAGGCGATAGAGCTATTTATGAACCCATTTCGACAAGTCCGCCACAGTTGGTACAGTTGCCGCCGAATGATGCGCCAAGTTTCAGAATACAGCATGGGAGTGACGTGCTGATTGATGCTTTAGCAAAACATATTCCTTCCAGTAAAGTGTCCTTGAATCAACAAGTAATTGCTATTGAAAAGCAAGGCGATAAATTAGTCGTTAATACTCAAGATGCGATTTTTATAGCTGATAAAGTAGTGTCTACCTTGCCGCCTTATTTGTTCGCCAAAACGATTCAATTGCAAGAAGCCTTGCCCGACCAAACGCGCGCTATTCTACAACAAACCCACACTTGGATGGGCGAATCCATCAAAGTGGCATTGACCTATAAAACTCCTTTTTGGCGCGCAAAAAATATAAGCGGCACTATCTTTAGCAATGTCGGGCCGATACCAGAGATGTATGACCATTCCAATGTGGAAGATGATAAATACGCGCTTAAGGGCTTTCTGAATGGTGTTTATTTTTCATTGAGTAAAGCGGAGCGTTTAGCCCTCGTTCTGAAGCAATTGCGGAAATATTTTGGCACAAAAGCCGATGATTATTTGACCTATGAAGAAAAAGTTTGGTGCAATGAGCCATTCACCTTTACGCCTTATGCATCCCACGTATTGCCGCATCAAAATAATGGGCATCCGCTCCTTCGACAAGCCTATTGGGATGGAAGACTCTTTCTAGCAGGTTCAGAAACAGCGCACTTATTTCCGGGTTATATGGATGGTGCGGTGCGAAGTGCTAATTTTGTCGCGCAGCAGCTCATTGCTTCCATGGAAAAAGCCTAATCTTGCACAAAATTATTTTGTACACAATCCTTAGTTAAGATGAAAATCACATTTTTTGTTACCCTAGCCGTTTTAGGCTTATTGTGGGCTTGCAATTCGAGTTCCAAAGCGACTACTACGCCACTTTCTAAAGCAGAACAACTCCTAAACAATACCATAGCAGCGCATGGCGGCAAGCAGTATGACGAAGCGCACTATGCATTCACATTTAGAGAGAAGCGATACCGTTTTCATAATCAAGAAGGGACTTATAAATATAGTGTCACCAGCGAAAAAGCGGGGCAGCAAATCGTGGATGTATTGGATAATGCGGGCTTGCAAAGAAGCGTAGATGGCAAAAACGTAGACTTGAGCGAAAAAGAGATTAGCCGATATACAGGCGCGCTAAACTCGGTGATTTACTTCGCTACCTTGCCGCATAAACTCCAAGATGCAGCCGTCAATAAAACCTACAAAGGCGAGACGAGCATCAAGGGCAAAAAATATCACGTACTAGAAATTACGTTCGATAAAGTAGGCGGTGGCAAAGATCATGACGACCAGTTCCATTATTGGATAAATCAATCGGACAATAGCATTGATTATTTGGCGTATAACTATCAAGTGAGTGGTGGTGGCGTGCGTTTCCGTGAAGCCTATAATCGTCGTAGGGTAGAGGGAATTATTTTTCAGGATTATGTAAATTATAAGGCGGCAGTAGGTACGCCTCTAGCGGATTTGCCTGCGCTTTTTGAGCAAGGAGAATTGAAAAAATTATCGCTTATTGAAACGGAGGATGTCGAGGCATTGCAATAAAAATTACTTATGAATCGCATAATAGACCACATAGTCTATGCTGTGCTTGACTTGGAAGCAGCCATGCAAGACTTTGAAGCAAAAACAGGCGTTCGACCCGTCTTTGGCGGTTATCATCAGACACAAGGTACAAAGAACGCGCTGGTGAATTTGGGGAATACCTGCTACTTGGAGTTCCTTGCCATTGATGAAGCAAATACATCAATCACTGCGCCGAGATGGATGGGAATAGACAGTATTAAACGTCCTCAAATCACGCGCTGGGCATTGCAATCGGAGGACTTAGCGCGAGATAGCCAAATTTTACAAGCTTATCAGGCTGAAATGGGCAAGCTACAAGCAGGACAGCGCAACATGAGCAACGGCAAAATGCTCACTTGGCAAATGACGATGCCTTTAGCCGAACCTACCGTAGAAATCATGCCCTTTTTCTTGGATTGGCGAGAATCAGAGGTGTATCCCACCGAGCAGTTGGCGGCACAATGTCGTTTGTTGGAGTTGAAATTGCGGCATCCTACACCTGCTGTGTTACAAGCGGTATTTCAGCAATTGGATTTGGATATGGTGGTTTTGGAAGGGGAAGCAGCTATTCATTTGCGTTTAGAGAGTCCGAAAGGCGTGGTGCTTATATAGTGGAAGCCTTCCAGTTATTGTCTTCAATAACTTTACTTTTTGACCATCTATCGTTCTCTTAACCATGCGTGTTGTTTTAGTGAAGATTATTTTGAGTAAAAATTTCTAATTCTTCCACTTGGTACAAATAATTATATTTTGCCCTCACTACTTCAGATGCCGCCTGCTGTTGTAAGTTCTGAAAGTTAACTAAATCCAGAGCATTGATGGCTCCATTTTCAAATAGTATTTTAGCATTCTTATTCAAAATAGCTGCTTGTTCTTCTCGGCGTTTTGCCACTTTTAGAGTTTGTTCTGCTAATTGTAGTTGATTTAGACTTCTGTTGATATCAAGTCGCAAAGTTTGTTTTGTTTCTTCAAAAGCTAATTGCTGGTTTATGGCTGTAAGTTGTAGTTGCTCAACACCTAATTTCAATTGCCCTTTCATAAATAATGGAATTCGTAGGTTTAAGCTAATATCTCTACCAAAATTTTCTTGAACTTGATCTATAAATGATACCCCTGTAGATTGTGATGCTTGTAAATATTCAGAAAAGCTAGATCCTGCCCAACTTTGGAGGTCAAGACTCGGCAAACCATCTGCCTTCAAAATTCTAGTATCTAATTCTAAAATAGCTTGATTGAGTTCAATAATCTCCAATTGTGGACTGACTTGTAGGGCTTGTTCGTACAGCGTGCTAATAGTGTGTCTTTTAGTAGTTATTATGGCTTCATTTATATCGACCTGTAATAGCTCAAATGGTGTATCTATATCTATTTGCAGTAAAAAATGTAACTCTCCGTACCCTATTGTTATTGCATTTTCAAATTCTATCAACTGCTGCTCAATGTCAGCTTGATTCACTAAGATATTCAAACGCTCGCTTCTTGGTAGTTTCCCTGCTTCTATCTGTTTATCAATAGCCACCAACTGCTGTTTCGTCTGCCTTGCTTGCTTTCTGGCAATTTGTACTTGTTCTTGAAATTGAAGAATTTCATAATACAATCGAGTGACTTCAAGTATCGTATTATTGATTAATTCCTTCTGCTCTAGAGTGGTGATTTCTTCTTGAATTACTGCCTTTTTAATATTATTGCGGATACGTCCTCCAGCATAAACTGGCATTTGTACATTTGCTGAAAATGCAATATTTCCAATATTTTCATTTATAAAAGTATTCTGAGAAAGATCAATTGTTCTTCCAAACTGAATCTTTGACCTCGTAGAAAAACTCACTTGCGGAAGTCTTGCTCGTTTCTGTAGCTTCGTATCCTGTTGCGCGCTTTTGATATTTATAGCTCCTCTTTGAAGTGCCATATTATTTGTAATAGCTAGTTGCTTGCATTCTTTTAAGCTCAACTGTCGTTGACTTTGCGCTTGGGCTAGGCAGCAGTAACTAAGGAATAATAATGTCCATTTGAAATTCCACATGATGATTAAGTTTCTTAC
>JAHDCQ010000130.1:0-3550 GCA_020629845.1 Saprospiraceae bacterium
TTTATGATTACTAAATTCTTTTCCCTTATATATGTACTGCAAAGAGGAATTCTTAACCATAGCAATGAAAAAAATACTAAAAACTCGGAAGAAGCTTTTATTTTCACCACTAAAATACTAAAAAATGGCGCACGAAGATAGTATTTACCTAACCGCACTTTGCGAAAATGACCATTCAAAGGTAATGGAGCTATACGAAAGCTGCTTTCCATCAGTAGAGCGTTGGATTAGCCAAAATAATGGCTCTGTTCAAGATGCAAGAGATGTGTTTCAAGAAGTACTCATGGAATTGTATACGCGTTTCTGTATAAAAGGGAATTTTACGCTTACTACTGGTATTTGCTCTTTTTTGGGCTTTGTGAGTAAGCGAAAATGGTTGAAGGAGCTTAGCAAACGGAAAAATTCTAAAGTAAAGGTGTTAAGAGAGGAACTAAGTGTGGAATATAAAGATGTATCCGACTCCATAGAACATGAAATAGTTGCTACGGAAAACCAACAACAACAGCAGGAAAAGTTACAACGCTCCTTTGAGCAACTTTCGAAGAGTTGCCAAGAACTGCTGACTTTAGATACTCAAGGCTACACTACTGAAGAGATTGTTGAATTGATGCAATTCAGCAACCGAAATGTATTAGACGCAAGTAAATCAAGGTGCTATCGCAAATGGAGAAATTTGTACCAAGCACTATGATATTGCACCTGAATGGGACAAAACATGGAAAATTTAGACGACTATGACGGAACGAGATGACCTTTTATTAGAACGTTATTTCAAGCAAGAACTATCCCCTGAGGAACGAATAGCATTTGAAGCTAGATTGGAACAAGATTCGGAACTTGCGGCAACTTATGAATTGCATGTTTCGATGAAATCCTTTTTACGGGAGAAAAATAAGCAGGCGCAATTTGCAAATTTTTTAGAAGACGTTAGTGCTTCCTATTTCAAGGAAAAACAAACCGTAGTTGGTGAAACAAAAGATACAATAGTCCCGATTTGGAAGCGACCTACGTTTATTGGAAGTATTTTAGCAGTAGCTGCTGCAATAGCTGGAGTATTGCTTTTCCCTTTCTTGATCAATTCCAATTTATACGAGCAGTTTAATGAGCATCGTCCGCTTGCATTAGTGGAGCAGTCTTCTAATACCAATGAAACTTTGGTGACAGCAGAACGTGCTTTCAACGCAGGTGATTTTCAATCGGCTCTTATTGCCCTTACCCAATACCTAAATACCAACCCAAATGATACTGAAGCGCGACTTTATAAAGGAATATCCTTGTTAGAACTTGACCAGACCGTAGAAGCTGCTACTATTTTCCAAGCCATTGCTAATGGTGATTCTGCTTTACAAACAGAAGGACTTTGGTATTGGGCCTTATCCGACATAAAGCAAGGCGACAATACAACTGCTAAAGCAAAACTAAAGCGTTTGATAACAGAAAATAAGGATTCCAAACTAAGCAAACAGGCAGAGCGTTTATTATCAAAGTTAGACTAACATCTAGCTTCTCATTCTGTAGATAAGAAGAAAAAAATAGAGACAAAATTTTCTCTATTTTTACCAAAAAACATGAAACCCATCCCGTTCCGCATACCCAAAACCGAACAAACTTCCTTTCGCGTACAAGTGGACGAGGGTAAGCATTTCTATGATCGTCTGCATTATCATCCAGAGTGGCAATTGACCGCTATTCAGCAGGGGCGCGGCGTATTTTTAGTAGGGAATAGTTGCACGACTTTTCAGGAAGGTGATGTGTTTTTTATTGGTTCCAATGTACCGCACCTCATAAAGAATGATGCCATTTATTATACTGATGAAAGTCCCGAGGTCTATTCCGTATCTATCTTTTTCCATGAAAATTCGTTTGGTACAGGCTTTTTTGATTTACCAGAATTAAGTGCTTTTAAGAAAGTGTTGTCGAATGCACAACGTGGCTTACGTGCATTGGAGGGCAGTCGTGCACAGCTCCAAAAAAGCATATTCAAATGCCTCGCTCTAAAAGGTATGGCGCGTTTTCAGCAACTCCTTATCATCTTTGCACAACTTACGGAGATAAAAGAGGTCGCTTTTTTGAACGATGCAGCCTTCAATTATTCCTCCAAAGAAGAAGATGGACATCGTCTAAATGCGGTATTCCAGTACTCTATACAGCAGCTTGCAGAGCGTATTGAGTTGGAGCAAGTAGCCGCTTTGGCCAATTTGAGTGTGTCGCAATTTTGTCGTTATTTTAAACTGCATACGCGCAAAACGTATATGCAGTTTTTAAATGAATTGCGTATTGAAACGGCTTGTAAGTTACTCTTGTTACAGGAACAAAGCATAGCACAAGTAAGTTATGCGGTAGGGTTCAATAATTTATCGAATTTCAATCGGCAGTTTAAACGCATCAAAGGGCGTTCCCCTTCTGAATATCGGCGGACATTTTGCTAGTCATCAAGCAGTTCAGGTGGTAAGGCTTTAGAGGTTTTAGCACCGAGTTTTTTGATCTTTTCAGCGCGTCCAATAAGCGTGTCACCGTATTTGGGCGAATCTTTGAGCTTATTGAGGGCTTTCCCATAGGCTTCATTCGCGTCATCTAAACGAACGCCAATAGTTTTCAAATCATCCACAAAACCTACAAATTTATCATAAAGCAAGCCGCTTTGTTTCGCTATTTCTAGCACATTTTTCTTTTGGCGTTCTTGTTTCCAAATATAGGCTACGGTTCGCATGGTAGCGAGTAGGGTAGAGGTCGTCACGATAACGATATTTTGGTCGAGAGCATCTAAAAAGAGCTTGCTATCGCGCTGTGTAGCTACCGCAAAAGCGGGTTCTATCGGCACAAAAAGCAATACATAATCAGGAGAATGAATTTGGTAGAGTTGCTGATAATTTTTCGCACCCAATTCTTTGATATGTCGCCGAACGCTATCAATATGCGCGGCTAGGTGTAAGGCGCGTTCTTGCTCCTCTTCGGCATTGAAGTAGCGTTCGTAAGCGGCTAAGGAAACCTTAGAATCTACCACCAATTGTCGTCCTTCGGGCAATTCTATCACGAAATCGGGGCGTTTTTGCTTTCCAAATTCATCCGCAAAACTCGGTTGTGCTTTGAAGTGAATGCCTTTTTCTAAGCCTGCCCGTTCCAGTAGTAACTCTAGTTGCAGTTCGCCCCAATCGCCTTGCGTTTTATTATCGCCTTTAAGCGCATTCACAAGATTGCTGGCTTCTTGCGAAAGTTGCGTGTTGAGCAAACGCAAGCCTTCAATTTCCCGCTTGAGACTAAAGCGTTCTTTGGCTTCATCTACATATTTTCGTTCTATATTTTCCTCAAAAGTTTTGATTTTATCACGCAAGGGCTGCAAAATCGCATCCATCTGGAGCTTATTTTGATTGGTAAATTTTTGGCTTTTTTCTTCCAAAAGGCGATTTGCCACTTGCTCGAACTCCAAGCGGGCTTTGCTTTGGAGGGCTTCTATTTCTTGTCCTTGCGTAGCGAGTTTTTCTTCCAATAATTGAGCTTTTAGCGTAGTAGAAGATAATTCGCTGCTTAGTTTTCGGATTTCCTGTTCTTT
>JAHDCQ010000130.1:3650-13986 GCA_020629845.1 Saprospiraceae bacterium
CTTTTAGCGTAGTAGAAGATAATTCGCTGCTTAGTTTTCGGATTTCCTGTTCTTTGTCTAGTAAGTCGTCGCGATGGAGGTCGGTTTGTTGTTGAAGGTTATCGTGTATTTCTTTTAGGATGTACTGTTGCTGAATTTCTTCTTTGGGTAAGTAATGCGTCGCAAAGCGCATCCGCATGAATAGCCACATCAATACGCCCCCCACTATGATACCCGCAAATGCAAAAATTAGAGCTGCTTCCATAATTGTTTTAGAGAAGAGAGAAGACAGACCATACATGGTAATTATCTGGATTGAGAGAAGAGAGATTTTCTTTCTCTATTCTCTCAGTCTAAAGGACGGTCTCTGCTCTCTCTTCTAAATAAATTTAACGATACATCGAACTGCCATCCAAGTAGCGATATACTTTATCAGGTACAAGATACTGTATAGATTGCTGATTTTGAATACATTTTCGGATATAACTCGCGGAAATATTCATCTGTGGCGCATCAAAAATCTGCACACTTGGATGATGCTGTAATTCACCGAGTTCATAAGCAGGGCGTTGATAGACATAAATCTGATAATCGCGCAATAGAATTTCATAATTCTTCCACTTATGCAATGAGCCTAGATTATCGCCCCCCATAATCAGTACAAATTCCTTGTCAGGATATTTATCTTGTAAAAAAATTAGGGTATCAATGGTATAAGAAGGCTTGGGCAACTTGAATTCTATATCAGACGCTTTAAGCTTTGGGTTGTCTTCTATCGCAATTTGTACTAGATGCAAGCGGTCGTAGTCATTGGCTAGACTTGCTTTCTGTTTAAGCGGATTTTGGGGCGTGACAACCAACCAAATTTGTTGCAAATCGGTTTGCGTCGCCATGTAATTCGCAATGATTAAATGTCCAATATGTAAGGGGTTGAACGAGCCAAAAAATAATCCTATTTTCATAAATCTGCTACTGCATTTCCTGCTTTGCTTTGTCTTCTTCCTCTAGCAGTTGATGAATCACATCTTCAAAAAGGGTGTCACTTTCTATAGTAAATTCCTCTTCGATAATATCTACGAGCCATTGTCCGCGCTTTTTGACTAATAGAAAACTATCGCTGAATAGCTCGTCAAATTCTTCAATCGTATAGTAGCAAGTAGCTTTATCACCTGCTTCTTTACAGTCGAGTTTTAGGAAATTGGTGTTCATTATCGTCGAATCTATGGGTTCATCTTCCAGCATGTGCGCTATCATTTTCAGACGGTCGCGCTCTGCTTTGGTGCTTAGTTTTTTGGCTGCTTTGAAATTGTTTTTATCCAAATAGCTTTGGTAAGCCCGTACTACCGTTTCAGGCGTGTTCGGTAGATTTTCATCGCTTTGGCAACTCCATACGAAAGCTGCAACAAGTATTAATAGTAGGTATCGTTTTGTCATAATCGTAAACTATATGGCTTTTTGACCCAAAATTGTGTAAAGCGTCACGCTAATTTAATTGTTCTAGTAAAGCTACATCCTCATTCCAAGCTTTTAGCTTTCGCTTATAAGCTGCTTGTGTTTTCGTAATGCGTAATGTATGTGGACTTCCTCTTTTTATGGTTTCTGTCTTTAGGTCAATGGTCACATTTTTAATTGCACTTTCTACTACCGAGCGGTCTGCTTGTCGTTTCGCATAGTCAAAAACTTTTTCGGTAGGTGACTCTAAAAATGCCTTTAGCAATTGCCAAACTTTTCCATAATAGCCTGTCATTGGCGGTACTTCTCTTGTCCAATTGCTTGGTGGTTGTGGTTTATTATTTACGCGCTTCGTCAGGTCGGCGGTGCAAGCCATTTTTATGCCTTCCAATAATTCTACTTTCGTACTATCAGACGATAGGACAATCGGTACTAAAATTGTATTCACATATTGGCGTGGCATTTTTTTGATGATATGTTCTAAAATGCTACCCGTCCATGCTGCATCCTCGGTTTTGTAAGCTGCAATCTCCACTACTTTTTTTACAATCCGCGATGATGGTTTTTCTTGTGTAGCATCTTGCATATAATAATTTCTACTAGTATTCAATTCATGCAAAGGCGTAACTTTCAGATGGGAAGGGAGCGCGTCAATTTGAGTATTGAGGAAGGGGATAAGGTGTTTTTCTTTGAGCTGTAAGGCCGCTTCTAGCACACTCACTAAGTGCTGCACGGTTTTTAGATTTTTTGATTTGCCCGCTTGCTCAAATATAGCATGGAACTGCATAGGATTGTATTGCTGCAAGAGACCGAGCCAATTGGGTATGCCAACCCTATCAAAAACATGTTTTAGTTTAGAAATACCATGTGCTTTTAAGAATTTTTCGTCCTCCAGTCTTACTAAAGCATAAGCCACAGCACTATAATCTGTCTCACTAAAACGGAAACTATCCTTATCCGCAAGCACGTTTTCATCCAATGATTGCACAAACTGCTCTAGGTATTCTCTAGAACGTTGTTCCTCATCATCGAGATGTTCTATATAATAATTTAGCCACTTGGAGCGTACATCGAAGTTACGTGTCATCAAGAAATCAAAATGCTTATGCTTTGGCCAAAGTACTACTGCCCCATAATGATACCAATACTCCATCGTCATCCCTGCATTGCCTGTATAGCCTTCTGCTTCTTTCTGGGTAGGTTCGCCTGCTCCAATTTCCTTTTGCCCAATGATGTCGCTTTGGTCAATATGTAATTCGCCAATTTGTGGCACATCACTGCCTTCATTTTCCCAATGTTCTATCTTGGTGTAATCTTCATAGATTTCACCCATTGTGCCTCCTGATAAGTCCTCTTCCTCTTCATCATAATAATAGCGACTTCTTCGTCGGCGACTATAACCACCATAGCCAACATCTTCTAGTTGTCCCATTTGGTAGTGCGTCACTAAGCCCAATTTCGCAAAATAGCCTGCTTTTTCGGCAGCCGCGAGTAGGGCTTCTGCGCGGGGCAAGTCATGTCGTTTTAGGCTAGATACAGCAAAGTTAGCAGGTGTATATTCATGTTCTAATAGGATAGCTTTCGGAAAGCTCTCCTTGATTTTCCAATCCGAAAGCAGTTCTGCTATATCCTCGGCTTGCGTAGCAAAATGTGGGCTTTTGATGGCACTTCCTTCTTGTACTAAATTATAGACCAAACACACCCGATAGCCCGAAGTTACGGGCTTAATTTCGTGTTCACAATCGGCATAAAAAGCAACAAAAGGCATTTTATAATTAGAAGTAGCTACCGAAAAATCAGCTACTTCTTCTTTACCATCGAAGCGTACGAAAAGTTCACCACCAGTATGTTTAGATGGCACACCCACCACTAAAGTACCGAACATGCCTGGTTCTTTTTCGGAATCTTTGTGCGGTAGGAAAAAACCACCTTCTTCGTAGATAAGTAATTTATAAAGCGAGGCTTTGATGTCATAATCCTCTAAGCCCAAGCCTTTTTTTGCTTTGTTTTTTATTCGATTAAATGCGACTTCCCAATCAGGATTTTTGAAACTAATTTTACTGGCATCTATTTCCCATGTCTTCCGTACATTCGTATCTGTAATGGTTTCACTACCGCGTCCGAAAGGGGCTTGTTTGGCTACTGCTAAAAGTTCCTTAATTTGAAAGTCAAGCATCGGCATCGCCAATTCTCCTACACCTTCTACATGCAAGCCAGGGAAACCAAAGTTTTGTACACCCGAAGTCACAAAAGTACCATTGCCTTCTATACTTTTTAGGAGTTGGAAAAGCTGTTTTTTACTTGTTGCGTTCATGCTTTTTTTGTCAGAAAACCTGCTTGGTACATTAAAAAAAAATATGAAATGCTGAACACGAACATTTGTGTCTCACATCTTTAAATCTATCCGTCTATTTACGCCCCAAATTCATGCACTACTCGATGAGCATAATTATCTAGCAATTCTAGTACCCGTTCACGACTCTTCGATTGTACAATCATGCCAATGTGATAATCTTTATTGATTCGCCATACGACTTCTTCATCATTAAAACTAGACGAATCAGGGTGTTGAAAGCGACTTAAGGAGACTAGCAAGCCTGCATAATCCTTACGAGCTTTGGGTAATTTATACTTTATATCTTTTGCTTTGGCATCTTCAATATTTGCCCATTCGCCCCACAAGTTAATACCCGATGAAAATTCCACCATTTCTGCAATATGCGCGCCACCTACCCGACTTGCTGTTTCTAGAAAGTAAAACTCCCCATCTTCGTGTGCGCGGATAAATTCGGTATGCGAAGCACTAAATTGCATGCCGAAAGCCTTGAGCAATTGCTTATTCATGGTTTTGAGTGCTTCATCTTCTTCGCTACCAAATTCTAGGATATGAGTGCGAAATACGCCACCGCCTTGCGTCACCTCGAAAGGTGTGCTTAGGTATTTAGACGTTCGTACAAATAGAATTTTACCATCTTTCGTAAGGGCATCTACATGATAAACATCGCCGGGTTTGAATTGCTCTAGTAAGTATTGATTGCGGTCTTCGCCCAGTTCGTTGATGACTTCCCAAAGCTGCTCTGCATTATGTACTTTTCGGATACCTGTGGCAGAAGCTTCAGCGCGTGGCTTCACGACCCAGGGAGCGGGTACTGTTCGGGCGTATTCATTGATTTCAGCATCATTGAATAAGGCAGTAAAAGGCGGAATACGAATGCCTGCTTCGGCTGCTTTTGCTCGCATAGCCAGTTTATCGCGGAAGAGACGAGCCGTTGTTTGTCCCATACCTGGTATACGGAATTCTTCGCGGAGGTAAGCCGCTTTTTCTACATCAAAATCATCTAGTGCCACGACCCGATCTATTTTTCGCTCCCGCATTATCCATGCGAGTCCTTTTACCATATTGGCATAGTTTTGGGGTGAATTTTCTTCTTCAATGAAAAAAATATCGTCTATGGCTTCGCGTGGCCATGGCTCATTTTCGAGTTCTTTGACCGTCACTAAAAATACGGTGTTGCCTGCTGCTTTACAGGCGCTTAGAAAATCCTCTCCTTTGAAATAACAGGAAATGCAGAGAAATGTCATGGATGAATATTTGAAAAAATATAGAATTTAGCGGCTAATGGGAAATTAGCCGCTAAATTAGGATGTAAAAATTATCGTAAAAGTAATACTTCGCCTGTGAGCGTTTCTTCTCTATCGGCTATAGTATATTTGATGACATAGATGTAAATATCGGATGGTATTTCGTCTCCGTCATCTTCGCCATTGCGTCTGCCGTTCCATCCCCAATCGCGTCTTCGCTCTAGCGTGAGTTCGCCATCATAGTCCGTTTCTGTATCGTATATTTTTGCACCCCAGCGGTCATAAATTACCATGCTTTGGACAGTAATATTTCCTCTAAAAATAGGATAGAAAATATTATCTGTCGCGCGTCCTGGCGTGAATACATTAGGTGCGGCAATCACCGACTCCTGAACATTCACGGAAATACTTGCGGATACTTCGCAACCGAATTCGTTGGCTGCCGTGACCACATAAGTAATGACTCCAGAAGTGGCATCAGCAGTAGTCGTAATAGCCGAGCCACGTCCAATTTCTGTACCATCTACCGTCCAAACGATGCTGCTTTCATCCACAAATTGACTTAAAAAGACAGAAAGCTGCAGAGCCTCGCCTTCAAACACCGTTTCAGGCATGATACTCAAATCATTTGCTAAGCGCAAAAATATACTATCGACCGTAAGACTATCTACCACATCTAAAGTGATAAATTCTTCTAGGCTACCGCAACGCGCATCAGGTCCATAGCGGTAGACAACGCTAATATCCGTCGGACCAGTTGGGAGAACATTTATAGTAGAAGTCGCGCCTACATCCGATGTGCCTGTAGACCAAATGAAGGTACCTGGTCCATCGGCAGTGGCGGTAAGTGCAATAGATTCTCCTGCACATACGAGTGCGTCCATAGGCTCAACGGAGAATGATTGTTCTTGCACCACTACTACGGTTACGGACTGTGAAGTAGGTGGACATTCTTCACTTTGTGCCACTACAGTATAGGTAGTAGTAGCTGTTGGTGAAACGATGGGGTCTGCTAAGTCGGAAGTGAAACCAGCAGGTTCAGAAGTCCAAGTATAAGTCACATCAGGTGATACGATCGTATTCAAGCGTATAGATTCGCCTAGACAAAGCTCTGGATTGAGCGGCAATTGTAGAGCTGGTGGTGCAGCGTTTTCTAAGAAATAGCTTGCACCGCCTGGACACATTTTATCCGATTCTACCTGTACATTATACATCGTTCCTCCAGAGGAGGCTATGCCGCTTTCTTGATCGTTCGGGAAAATTAAATCCTCAGGTGTCCACATATAGCTTTCAATGGTTACTTCATCTGGATTGAGTAATTCAACGCTTAGTCTAGCAGTTTCTCCTGGACATATTCGCTCAGGGTCGGAGACTATCCGTATTTCAGGCAAGGGATTCACGATTACCGTAGCCCGTTCGGTGCTTATACACTCGCCATTACCTGTAATGCGCTCATACACATACGTACCCGCATCAGGTGGCGAAACCACCATGTTGAAGAGACTATCAGGCGTTTGTTGTCCCTCGAAAGGAAACCATTGGTGTTCAATATCTTTATACAAACTAGGTTCGTATACTTCGGATTGCAGAATGACAAAATTGCCTTCACAAATCATAGTATCTAGTGGCATAATGCCTAGGTTTTCAGGCAAAGAATCCACAATAATCATAATGGAATCAATGCTGATACATTCGCCATTAGCCGCTTGAGCAAAGTATTTTATTGAATTATTGGGTGTAGCAAAAACGTCTATTCCAATCGTGTCGCTTAAACTTGTGGAGGGTGTCCATTCAGGTAGTATGCCTGGTGGTGTTTGAGCATTTAGACTTAATGCTAGTGTATCGCCGAGGCACATTGCTAAGGTGTCCACAGGTTGCATGAGGTCGTCTACAAATTCCACTAAGATACGTGTTACTTCTACATTTACACGCTCCGTTACACTACATGATCCGCGTGTTGCAGTAAGGGTGTAATTACCTGAAAATTGTGGTTTTAGTTCAGTATTTAAATCTGCGATATTATCTATATCATCTGGTCCAGACCAACGATACTCTACCCCTTCTTCTGGATTCGCAAAGCTTAGTTGCAGGATTTCTCCCTGACAAATAGCTGTATCACTAACTACGCTTATTTCAGGTGCTTCAAAGACTTCTACCAATACACTATCCATAGAAGTAACTGGACACGATCCGTTTCGGACATTTACAAAGTAGGTTGTCGTTGTGGCAGGCGTAACACTTGGGTTAGCCACTATTGAATTAAAACCTGCTGGAACCGATGTCCAAAAATATTCATTGGAAGTGTCATTATTGACATTGCCTAATTCTACCGTTTCGCCTGCACAGATTTGAATATCGTCGGCTACTTCATATTCAGGTGCGTTTTGTGGCAATACTGTAATAGTAGTACGGTCGAAAGCAGGACAAGTAGGTGCATCTAAACGTACAGTAATATCAAATGTACCAGCCGTAGTAGCTGTTACCGTTGGGTTTGGGCAATCTGTACAACTTATATCTATATTGTTTGGTGCAGTCCATTCATAAGTTGCACCTTCAAAATTACTACCTGCTACTAATTCTATGCTTTCATTTAAACATATGGTGATATTTGGCTCTAGATCAACGCCAAATACTTGTACTTGCACTTCTACAGTATCCGAATAACAAACACCTTCTACAATAGCAGTATAAATAGTACTTTCTTCAGGACTAGCAACGGGATTTGGACAACTTGTACAGGAAAGTGTCTCTGCTGGACTCCAAGTAATATTGTCAATAGGCGTATCCAATCCTAGTTGTACAGATTGTCCTGCACAAATGGAGGTATCCCGACTTAAAACATCAATAGGAACAGGTGCAAGTACCTCTGGGTCGGAAGGTGACCAATCAACTAATATGCTATTGCTTTCAATTGTATTGGCGAAATCATTGATAAGTATAGCGTAAACTTCGCCTTCTCGTACATCTATTCTGCGTACAAAATTATCACCCAATGCACTTGGGTTATTCGGAGAAAGGCAATCGAATTCATCCACAATAGGATAGCGCAATAAGGGATGCACATTCGTAAGGCCTGTGCGTCCTGGAGGAGCTGCCCAAGAGCTTCGTATAGGCTGATTTTGCTCAATAAAACGCACAATATCAGCTTGATCTCTACAAGCATTATCTTCTGTAAATGGTCCCCATACGTTGAAGTCAATGTCTGAAGGAATATCAGCACTTTCTAGGAGAAAACCGAATTTACCATCTGCTTGTGCTTCTATTGTAAACCAAAAGAATCCAACTTCTAAGCCTGCATTTTGCCAACAGCCAGAGTTTACCCCTTCTATCAACTCTATATCCTGAAAGCCTTCTTGAAATACAAATAGAGAAGGTACGCCACCATCTTCGATGCAGCCATTGAGTGGGTTGCAAAGTGCGTCACGCAGCGAAGGCAAAATGGCACAATCGGCTTCATCTATAATAATGTCAAAATCCGTACATCCAAATGGATTCGCTATTACAATAAAGTAATTTCCTGGCTCAGTAAGGTCGGCAGTTGCAATATTGCCAGACTCTTGTGAGATAATACAATTGGCGTTAGGGTCAGTTGGTAGCGCATCTAGAATCATTATGCCTGTGCCTTGCGCTGCACCATCTAAACTCACAGATATACACACATCTCCAGGCGAATTATATCGTAATATATGCTCCGGACCATTCAGGAAAACAGGACTGCCACAAGCCGTTTCTCCAAAGGAAGCGGGTACGCCACAAGTCGTTAAAGAACGTACAAAAGGTAATTGTTGTGGAACGCGCGTTACTCTATCTTCACTTGTGGGGAAACAAAGTGCTGCTTCACATTGCCAGGTCAATTCAAAGCCTGCATTCTGAGTAGTATTATCCGATTGAAAGCGTACCGTCACACAATCGCTTTCAGTTTGGACTGGGAAATTAGCATTCAGGCTAGAACCCGTCACACGTGCTAAAACTGGCGCATCCGTATCATCCCCAGCATATATCGTGATGAAATCAAAGTTACTCTCTAAGTCAAAGGACTCAAATTCTAGCAAGATGCAAGAATTAGGTGCACTTGGACAAATCGTATAACTTAAGTCTTCATTATTGCTATAATCACCATCTGCTCCACCCGAATCAAAAAGCGTACCTCTACAAGCTTCCGTAGAGGTTTCTTCACCCATGATTACTTCATTCTTCTCCTCTATACAAATCGAGAAATCGCCCGCATTGGGTGTAGCAGAAGCTGTATAATCATTTACCCGCAAAATAAATTGTTGTCCAGCAGGTAAGTTGGATATAGAAAATGTAACGCTACTTTCTCCATTTTCTGCGGACACACAGCCTAACTCTGATAGGCTACCACAATTTCCACGATAAAACGTGATTTGCGGATTGCTCATCGCTTGGCCACCAGTACCGTTATTTGCGCCTTGAACTGTAATAAAGTAGGTCTCTATGTTAGGAGAGGTCGTAAAAGCAAACCACACATCGCGTTGTGTGCCTCCACTCACAAAACAAGATGGTGTGCCGCCATTAGTAGATGTAGTTGCTCCTAAATTGCTAAATACCGTATTGGTTTCGCAAATTGGGGCTGTGCCTAAATTAATCAAGCTACCACAGTTATCGTTAGATGGTTGAGCAAAGGCAGTAACGAAAGTAGTACTTACAAAAAATAGGATTAGTGGAAGGTACTTCATTTGTATAATTATTTGATAGAAGTGCGTTATGAATGTCCGAATACTTAGTATGAGTTCAATAATAAATTGACCTTTCAGTAATATGTTCGCCAAATTGAAAATGGATAATTAAAAATTGAAAATTAGCAAAATGATTACTTTTTAAAATACTTACTAATAATGAATTACACATTTGGTGTTTCAATAATTTTCAATTATCCATTTTTAATTTTCAATTTGGCGAAGACATTGACTTAGATGTTCCATTTTTATCAAAACCATATATTTTATAAGTCGTTTTGATTTCGCTAAAAACGAAAATGAACAATTTATTATTTTACTTAAATCATAACGATAGAATCACCTGAATAGTGATAATTGACGTGATTTTTATCAAATCAACGTACTCAAAAACCAAAAGTAGTGAAATTTTAATACTTTGGATAAGTTCCTTAAAAAGTGTTCAAATTTTTAGTTTTTTCCTTGTACATGTTAAGCTTTTGTCTTCATAAAGTAGAAAAGTGAAAGTACTTGAAACATGCACTCCAATTGTATAGTAAAAAACAGAGGTATTTCATTTTAATACAGACGATTTTATCTTATTTTTGCGGTACTAATTTACCACGCACTACAATCGTGAAAGGCTA
>JAHDCQ010000131.1 GCA_020629845.1 Saprospiraceae bacterium
ACTTCATGTATATCGAAACCATATTTGGAATTTAGAATCCAACTCAGCGTAGCTATCTGTACGCAAAGTGCAAAGCCCATCGCCGTAGCGGGTAGGCTTAAGAGCATGTAAAAGGGCTTCGTAATTTTGTTTTGCTGTGCCATAGTGTGAATGCTTGAACGCAAATTGCGTTAGTAGGCTCTACGGTGAAAAGTGTGGGTCATTCTTTTTTCCTCCCAATGGAACGCGTTCCATTGGAGTGAATACGCACAAAACAGAAGATTTGCTCTAAATTGATTGAATCAAGTTGAGCGTACCCACACTTTTCACCGTAGAGCCCGTTAGTATTAGGTATCAGGTATTAAGTACAAGGTATTGCGTGACAAGTTAGCTTTTTGCCTAATATCTTGTACTTGATACCTGATACGAAATCGAGCTAAATATAAGAAGAGCAATTTAGAAAAATGTTGTAGGCTTTCTGGATGATGAAACATTATTTTTTCCACAATATATAAGTGCAATCGTTTGCGATGTTTAAGTAAGGTTTAAGTTTTCTAAATTATGTGCTATTATCGTTTTACGAAAGAAAAAGAATATTAAATTTGGCATTCTTTCGTAGAATAAGAAAATAATTAGTTTGACAATGATAGAGCAAGTACAAGATCAGCAATTGAAATTGAAGCGTATATATATTAAAGCGCATTTACCAAAAGAATTAGCTCCCTTACGCGAGTTGGCAAACAACTTGTGGTGGTCATGGCAGAAAGATGGCATTGACCTTTTTAATCAAGTAGCGGGCGAAGATAAGTTCAAGGAATTGCGCTACAACCCTCTAGCTTTGCTTGACCAAATGGGGCTTGAGCAAGCAAAAACCCTAATGAGCAACGACGCTTTCATGCAGCAGCTTGGTGAAGTTTATAGTCGCTACCAGCAATATATGGCTGCAAAACCTGCACCTGATGCACCAAATATTGCTTACTTCTGCATGGAGTATGGTTTGCATATTTCGGTGCGTTTGTATTCTGGTGGTTTAGGTGTTTTGGCAGGCGATTTCATGAAGGAAGCCAGCGATATGAATGTCAATATGTTTGGTGTAGGCTTGCTTTATCGCTATGGCTATTTCCAGCAAGGTATTTCTATTAGTGGCGACCAAATTAATAATTATCCACCACAGAAATTTACCCAAATGCCGCTTATTCCTGCCCGCAATGAGCAGGGCGAATGGATAAAAGTAAGCATTGATTATCCAGGCAGAACAGTATTCGCAAAAGTGTGGCAGTTGCAAGTAGGGCGCGTCACTATCTACTTATTAGATACGGATATTGACGAAAATAGCTGGGAAGACCGCAACCTGACTCACCAACTTTATGGCGGCAACAATGAACACCGCTTGAAGCAAGAAATTTTGCTTGGTATCGGTGGTGCGCGTGCGGTAGAGGCTTTAGGGCTACAACCAGATATTTATCATTGTAATGAAGGACACGCTGCGTTTCAAGGCATGGAACGCCTAAGAAGTTTGATGAAAAATGCACATCTAAGCTTCCCTGAAGCATCAGAAGTGGTGCGTTCATCAGCCCTCTTTACTACGCATACGCCTGTACCAGCAGGACACGATTATTTCCATGAAGATTTGATGCGAAACTACTTATGGCAATACATCCATGATATGGGTATTGATTGGCATCAGTTTATGAAGTTGGGAAAAGTAGATGCGGGTAATCCGAATGAATTGTTCTCGATGAGTCATTTAGCGACGCGCCTATCGCAGGAAGTAAATGGTGTGAGTAAACTGCACGGAACGGTTTCGCAAAAGATGCTGAATAAACTCTATTCAGGCTATACTTGGGAGGAAAATCACATCGGCTATGTGACAAATAGTGTGCATTATCCGACTTGGATTGCTAATGAGTGGCATCAGGTATTTTCAGGCAAACATGGAGATAATTTCATGGCTGATCAAGCGAATAGCGCGCTTTGGAAGCATGTCGATAAAATGTCAGATGAGGATGTAACAAATATCCGTAAGACGCTAAAACGTAAGCTAATTGCATATACCAAAAAGACGATGCAAGAAGACCTCACCAAGCGTGGGGAAAATCCGCGTCAGATTTTTGAGATTGTCAATAACATCAGCGAAGATGCTTTGATTATCGGCTTTGCACGTCGCTTTGCGACCTATAAGCGCGCACACCTGATTTTCACGAATTTAGAGCGTTTAGCCAAAATCGTAAATGACCCAGAGCGTCCTGTGATGTTTATCTTTTCTGGTAAAGCACACCCTGCCGATCAAGGTGGACAGGCATTGATTAGACAAATTATTGAAATTTCTAAGCGTCCAGAGTTTGTAGGAAAAATTATCTTCCTAGAAAACTACAATATGGAAAGCGCGAAACTACTCGTGCAAGGCGTAGATGTGTGGCTAAACACACCAACGCGCCCGAAGGAGGCTTCTGGTACGTCGGGTATGAAAGCGGCTATGAATGGCGTGGTGAACTTTAGCGTACTAGATGGCTGGTGGGCAGAAGGCTACCGTCCTGACGCAGGCTGGGCATTGGCACTAGAGCGTACTTACGAGGATCAAGAGCAGCAAAATTCGTTGGATGCAGAACGTATTTATAATACATTTGAAGAAAGCATCGTACCAACTTACTTTGAGCGTGATGAAAATGGTATTTCTAAGAGTTGGTTGTCCTATGTGCGTACGATTATGGGCGAAGTAGCTCCTTACTTCACCATGCGCCGCATGATGAATCACTACTTTGAACGATTCTATACGAAGCTGCATAAAACAGGACAATTTATGAATACCAATGGCTTCGAAAATGCGAAGCGTATGTCGACATGGAAAGCCCAAATTCGCGCCCATTGGGATAGAATAGATGTACTGGATATGGATGTAATTGATACGGCTACCCATTCGGTGAATTTAGGAGACGATTTTGTACCAACTATCAAGCTGAATCTAAATGGTGTACCATCAGAGCATGTATTGGTAGAGGCAATTTTCTTTAAGCGCAAACAAAAAGATGAATTAAGTTTGCAGCTAACGAAAGCCTTCGACCTACAGCATCTAGATGGCGGTGTCGCTACCTATACTTGTAAGCTTCCATTGGATAGTTCAGGGGTATATGAATATGGCTTCCGTCTGCGTCCTACGCATAAAGCCTTGCCACACGCGCAGGATATTGAGTTGGTGCGTTGGTTATAATTTGTGTTTAGGAAATCGGCAATAAATAAGATACCCATTATGGCGCAGTTATTTTTTGCCGATTCCCTTAGATAAATTGAAATAACAAACTCGTCTAGTCGCTTTATGCACTAGGCGAGTTTTTGTGTATTATGTATCTGCTCATGAATAATTGAAAAGTCAAGTGAACTTAGGGGTACAGACTAAGGCTAAGTTAAACAATAAAAACAGTAGTGGTGCGTTAAGCTCAAAGTAGCTTACTGCAAGCTTTACGACTTGAAATGGTGAATTTTACTACTCAAAACACGAAATGTATACAAGTCTAATTATGTTCGAATATTTATATTCGAATAATTTTTATCCTAAATAAACCTCCAACTCCTCAACCCAACAAATTTACAAATACATGAATCCATTACAGCTTATTCCTTTTCTAGTGTTTTCTATTGTGGAAAGTAGCATTGCTCAATACCCTTTTCCTTATGATATTAACATGCCAAGTCATACCTTAGAATTAGAGGATGAACTACAGGAAATTTCAGGCATTGCATTATCAGATGATGGCGCATTCTTGTATGCGGTACAAGATGAAGCAGGCAAAATATTTACAATAGAGGAAGAAAGTGGCGATATAGAGGCAGAGATAGACTTTTGGAAAGACGGCGACTATGAGGACCTGGCTTTAGTACATGGAGAACTTTTTGTACTAAAAAGTACAGGTACAATTTACCATATTCAGCAATTAGGGCAGGCTTCGCAACAAGTAACAAAATACAATACGGTACTCGAAAAACGCCATAATGCAGAGGGCTTATGCTACAATCCTGCTAAAAACTGCTTACTCATTGGCTGCAAAAACCCAGAGGATGAAACCACTTTTAGCAGAGCGGTTTATGCCTTTGATTTAGATAAAAAGGCAATCCACGAGCAAGCCATTATGCAAATCGACCGACAGCAGGTTCTCACATTTTTAGATGCCTCCCCCACTCTAGCAAAGGAAGAAAAAATACATAAATTTTTCAAGCAAGATGAATTTAGATTTAGTCCCTCAGCCGTAGCTATTCACCCTTTGAGTGGACATATCTATATTCTTTCGGCTGTTGGTAATTTTATGCTTATCTTAGATCAAACGGCTAAAGTGCTGCATATCGAAAAGCTCAAGAAAAAAGTACATAACCATCCAGAAGGGCTTGCCTTTAGCCCAGATGGAACGCTTTATATTTCTAATGAGGGTGAAAAAGATAAGGCAGCTACTATTCATCGCTTTGATGTAAATTAGTAACGGTAAAAAAATAAGTTCCCTGTTTCGACAACTTTATTTTTTGTCCAGTTTTTGCTTTGGAAACGGGAGCATATCTAGATATTTGACCGTTTTCAAAGTAAAAACTGGGCGGAAAAGAAAAAGTCCAAATCGGGAAATTATTCTTTTACCGTTACTTAGATTCCTACATGATGCGCTATACGTTCCTATTTCTATTATTTCTACTCCACCTAAACGGGCAAACACAAAGTCTAGCAGAAAAACTAGGTTACGATGAAGATGCCAAATTGCTTATTATTCATGCGGATGACCTAGGAGTAGCACATTCTGAAAATCAAGCGAGTTTTTTAGCTATGAAAATCGGGATGGTCACGTCTGCGAGTATTATGATGCCCACGCCCTGGGTGTCAGAAGTGGCTGCATTTGCTCAGGAAAATCCTGAAGCGGACTTAGGCTTACACCTCACCTTGACTAGTGAATGGAAATATATGAAGTGGGGACCTGTCGCGCCATTAGGTGATGTACCAAGTATTGTCGACAGCTTAGGACATCTCTATGATAATTGCCTCACCTTTGGGCAGAAAGCCACTGTAGAAGAAGCCAAAGCCGAGCTAAAAGCACAAGTCGAAAAAGCCTACAAAATGGGGATTCGCCCAACGCATTTTGATACACACATGGGCTGTTTGGTGTTCAATTCAGTAGAGCTTTTCGAAGCCTATTTGCAATTGGGTAGAGATTACAAAGTGCCTGTAATGGTAGATCGCTTTTCGCTGCAAGTCGCGCCGCAAGCCTTTAAAGATAAACTTACAAGGCAAGATGTCATCATTGAACGCATCCTAAGTGCAACGCCTGCCGCTTTTGAGTCGGGCATGGCAGCCTATTATGAAAAAAGCTTACGCGAACTTAGTACTGGTGTAAATATCATGCTCGTTCATTTGGCATTCGATGATGCTGAAATGCAAGCATTGAGTGTAGATCATCCGCTTTGGGGTGCAGAATGGCGGCAGCAAGATTTTGACTTTTTTACGAGCAAAAAATGCCAACAAATACTAGCAGAAGAAAACATCCAACTCATCACTTGGCGGCAGATTAAGCATGTGATGTATAAAGACTAGAGCATGAAAATAGAACATTTAGCGATTTGGGTCAAAGATTTGGAAGGTATGCGCGCATTTTATGAACGCTATTTTCAAGCAAAAGCTGGTGAAATTTATCACAATCCCAAAAAGAATTTTTACTCTTACTTCCTAAGCTTTGAACAAGGCTGCCGTTTGGAGTTGATGCAAAAAGCTGAAATTCCTGACAATCAAAATGACCCGCATTTGCAGTATATTGGGCTTATTCATTTCGCGGTTGCTGTTGGTAGCAAAGCTCTTGTAGATAGCCTTACAGAACAATTGCGAACTGATGGCTACCAAGTAGTAGGTGAACCGCGCACTACAGGCGATGGCTATTATGAAAGCGTCATCTTAGACCCTGAGGGGAATCGAATTGAGCTGACAGAATAGACCTATCACTTCTTTTTTTTCTTCTTCCGCTGATTCTGAATTTTATCCCCGCGCGTTTTCGGCTTTTTATATTTCTTCGCCAATTCTCTACGGTATTTTCCGCCTAGATTTACCTTACTATTCTTTGCCGATTTTTCGTGAAATGCGCCGCCGCCTTCCTGTATCTTCACATTGCGGTTGTGATCTTTGTGGCGCGGTTTTTCACGTTCTTCGGGCGTGAGTTGGGCAGAAACTTCCACCGTTTCTGGAAATGGTAATGCTGGAATTTTATAATCCATCAATTCCTCTATGGCTTCCTTTTTAGGCATTTCTTTTTCGGTATAGAAAAGAATGCTTTTACCTTCCTCCTCTGCCCTACCCGTCCGCCCGATACGGTGCATATAGTTTTCAGGAAAAGTAGGCGTATCTACATTGATGACATGGGTAATTTTATTCAAATCCAAACCACGCGCCATCACATCCGTCGTGATGAGGATGCGGTTTTTGCCCTCATCAAATTGCGTAATCGAGCGAATCCGATAATTTTGCGATTTATTGGAATGTACCACGCCCATTTCATCGCCAAACTGTTCTTCTAAGGTCTCAAATAGCCTATCTGCCATGCGCTTACTGGAGTTGAAGATAAGTACCTTCGAAAACTCTTGCTTGTCTCGGAGTAAGTGCGCGAGTAAATTGGCTTTGGTATAAAAATTTGGTACGGCATAGCACGACTGCGCGATATTGTCCAAAGGTGTTCCGCTTACTGCAATCGCTATTTTTTCAGGCGCAATAAAAAAGTCCTCAATTAGCGCATCCACTTCCTCCGTCATCGTGGCAGAAAACATGATATTTTGCCGACGATCAGGCAGCAAATCAAAGAGGTTGGTCAATTGAAAGCGAAAACCTAAGTCTAGCATCACATCCACCTCATCTATCACCAGCTTTTGGACAGCTTTTAGTTTAATTGCATTCCCTAGCACCAAATCGTACAAACGCGCAGGCGTAGCCACTAGCACATCGCAACCTTTACGTACTGCAATCGCTTGCGTATTGATGTTGGTGCCACCATACACCCCTAGCACGCGCAACGTGATATATTTCGCATAGCTCTCAATTTTCTCTGCCATTTGCAGCACCAATTCTCGTGTCGGCACGATAATGACGACTCTAGGATTGACTTGCTTGGAAAATTTCAAATCCTGCAAAATAGGGAGCATAAATGCCAGTGTCTTTCCTGTCCCTGTCTGCGAAATACCTACGACGTTTTTCCCCGAACGAATCAAGGAAAATGCCTCACGCTGTATAGGCGTGGGCGTTTCGAAGCCTAAGTCATTCAAGCCGTATAGCAGTTGCTTGGAAAGGTTTAAATCTTGGAATGTATTCATAGCATTTACTTTGTTGGTGTTTTTCTACTAACGTCCCCGTACCAATGCACCACTTCCAAATAGGACGAACGTGATACGCCCCCTGGATTTAAGCCTGCTTCACCTTCAGGTATAGGCAAGCCTAAGTCTTTATAATAATCTACCCAAACAGGGAAAAACTCCTTAGCATCTAGCGGCTTAAAGGTCATGGGATAGAGCTTAAAAATAGATTTTCCATCCACTTTAAAAGCTTCATACACTAATTCGGAGCAGTAATATTTATCATTTTCTATATCAAAAATACCATCATATTCCTTGCCTAAATAGCTCAAGCCGCGATGTATAGCAGGCTGTATAAAACTGTGATATTTCGCTCTCAATCGCCCTACCATTACTTTAGGATTTCCTTTAGAATCCAAGCCACGCGCTAGAAATTTTTCGATAGGAGTCAATGTCACGCCCACGCCTATCGCTTCTAGCACATAAAAGGCATCGGCAATTTCTACTGCCATCCCTACATGCGAAAAATTAGCATCATCATAGCCTTGCGTTACGCTTTCTATAGCATCGCACATCGGGCCGCAGTCGAGGTCTTGGAAAAGCAAATCGCCTGCTTGAAGCTGAAAATTTTGTGCAAAGAGCGCAATATTTATACAGAAAAATAATAAAAAAATATATCCTTTATTCATTCTTTCCTTTTAAGGCGGCAAGATAGGACGGATTTTAAAAATCTATCCCATCGTTGATGAGAAAACTGTTATTTTTACAGCATGAACAAACAAACAAAAGCTATCGGGCCTTTCAAACAGTTACTTAGCATGTCCAATTTGCCGCTTAAAGGAGCATTGCAAGATGAGCAATTGGAAGTACTGGAAGAGGTAGGTATTTTAGTGAAAGATGGAGTAATTGTTGAGATTTTGCCCTTCACCACACTACAAGACAAGTGCAAAAACGAGGCAATTCCGCTAGAGTATTTGGAAGGAAACTATACCGCTATGCCAGGTATGGTAGACGTACATACGCATATATGCTGGGGCGGTGCACGGGCGCGTGATTATGCGATGCGAGTAGCTGGAAAACCTTATTTAGAGATAGCCAAAGCAGGTGGCGGCATTTGGGATAGTGTCCAGAAAACGCGCGCTGCAAGCGAAGCAATACTCACAGAAAAAGTCGTACAACGCGCTAATAAACTTCTCCAAAATGGCACGACTACCATAGAAGTAAAAACAGGCTACGGCCTTACGGTAGCGGATGAATTGAAAATGCTACATTCTATTCACCAAGCCAATAGCAAAGTATCGGCAGACTTAGTCCCTACTTGCTTGCCTGCCCATATCGTACCTAAAGATTTTGAAGGCGATGGAATGGCTTATGTAGAACATTTGCTGCACGATTTTTTCCCAAAAGTAAAGGCAAAAAAGCTGTCTAATCGAGCAGATATTTTTGTGGAAGAAAGTGCTTTTAATCACACACAAGCGCGCATCTACCTAACGGGCGTACAAGCAATGGGCTTTGATATTACAATCCATGCCGACCAATTCACGGCAGGCAGTAGCTTATTGGGCGTAGAATTTAAGGCAGTAAGTGTAGATCATTTGGAGGCATCCACAGCAAAAGAAGTAGCAGCACTTGCTCAAAGCGATGTCATTCCTGTGGCACTGCCTGGGGCTTCTTTGGGCTTAGGCTGTGCCTTTACGCCTGCCCGAAAATTGTTGGATGCTGGCACTTCCCTAGCTATTGCAACCGACTGGAATCCTGGCTCTGCGCCTATGGGTGATTTAATTACACAAGCTGCTATATTGGGCGCATTTGAGAAACTTTCGATGGCAGAAACGCTGGCAGGTGTTACTTTTCGAGCGGCAAAGGCTCTAAACCTAACGAACAGAGGACGCATCGCAGCAGGACAACTCGCAGATATTGTTGCTTTTCCTACAGCAGACTATCGGGAGATTCTGTATTATCAAGGACAATTGCGTCCGTCTTTTGTCTGGAAAGAAGGGATTAAATGTTAATCTTTTCTTAGAAAGAAAACTAAGTATTTTAACATCTAGTTTTATGCTTGGTAGAAGTATATTTAAGGACATAAAATAAGCATTTCAATATGAAAAAGAGTTTTTTGTTAGGCTTGGCAGTACTTTTTTTAGTATCTGTTTTCAGCGTAGATAGTTATGCCCAAAAACGCAAAAAGCGGCAATCGGAAACCGATGCTTACTTTGATGAAAGTGGGAGTATAAAACATCGCTTGTGGTTTGGTGGTGGTGCCAACTTGAATTTTAGTGGTGCTGGGCAGGTACAAGCTTTCAATTTTGGTATTTCACCAATGCTTGGTTATAAAGCATTGCCCAATAATGACAATTTTTCTATTGGTCCACGAGTAGCCTTACAATATACGTATCTCAAATTTCAGAGTGGTGGACAGTCGTATGTCTCGCAACCGCTTTCGTACTCTTTGGGAGCATTTGCGCGCTATAAAGTGTTGCCCATTATCTTTGCTCATGCCGAATTTGAGTATGAAAATGAAGCCTTTGCTACGGGCAATATTGGAGCAAACAATAGTTTAATCGTGGAACGTGAAGCTAGAAACAATGCCTTCTTGGGACTTGGGTACAATAGCGGCGGTTTGATAGCCTACGAAATCTACGTTCTCTATAATTTGTTAGAAGATAGAAGTTCGCAAAACTTACCGTTCGATATTCGTTTTGGCTTTACGTATAAATTCTAAGTTTCTATTTATCCGCTTACTTCTTGTAAGCGGATAAATTTATAGTGCAACAAAATGAAAACAGCTTTCCTACTACTCATTCCACTCCTTTTTTGCCTTACTACTCAAGCACAATCTCCACTTGACAAAGTAGCTTTTTACCAAACAGACGATTTAGGTATTGATGCTATTTTTCAAAATCCGAAATATCAATCATATTACAACAAGAAATATGACACTAAAGCATTTTTTGATAACTATTTCTCCCCCTGGACGACGGACAAAACACAAATTGCCAATACCATAGCGGCAGCTTCTTCCTTCAAGTCTTTTTTTGAAAAAAGTGATAAACTAAAAGCCTGCCATACTGGAAATTATCAGGCTTTTGATGATGATTTTATTCACAACTTAATAGCGAATACCAATAGTGCGGCTTATCCGAATACCCTGACGCATGGCATCGTTTTGAAGCGAACGGATGTCCGCCAATTACCGACTGAAGAATATTGCTGGAAGCGTGTCCGAAGTGCAGGAGAAGGCTATCCGTTCGATTATTTTCAGGAAACTTCGCTCTGGGTGGCTACGCCTGTACTAGTGCTGCATAGCTCAAAAGATAAGCGTTGGTATTTCATTGAAAGTCCATATAGTAAAGGCTGGGTGCTGGCTGAAACGATTGGACTGCTATCGGATAAACAACGTAAAGACTTATTGAGAAGCGAATATGCTGCCGTCTTACAAGATGATTTAGTGGTAGAAACCCCAACGCATCCTGTGCGCCTACGTGTAGGTACTTTATTACCGATGAAGGACGAAAGCTTTATGCTTCCAAGAGCTTCAGGCAAAAACACTATTTTCAATAGCATTCAAATAGAAACTGCCGCAGTACAAAAGATGCCTTTAGTATTTAATGCAGAAAATGTAAAAAAACTTTTGCCTGAATTATTGGGTGGGAAATATAGTTGGGGCGGCGTAGATGGTGGACGCGATTGTTCTTCTACGCTCAAAGATTTTATGACTCCATTTGGGATTTGGCTACCCCGCAATTCTTCGCAGCAATATAAAATGGGTGAAGTAGTGGCTGTAGAAGGTACAAAAGCAGATAAGTTTGATATTATCGAAGCGGAAGGTGTTCCATTTTTAAGTATCATCTATAAGCGTGGACACGCAATGCTCTATGTGGGACAGGATTCAGATAATAAACCACTTATTTTTCATAATGTGTGGGGCTTAAAGCCTATTTTTTCGGATGAACGCATTGTAGATGTCGCGCAATTTCGAGAAGAATATGGAATATATGGTGTAAGTGGTGCAGATTTTTATTCGGATGAAGTGTCGGCACGTTATGTGATTGGGCGAGCGGTGATTACGAGTACTGATCCTGAACAAGGATTTGGGCGTTCTAAAAAGCTAAAGTTTAAATACTTTATGGATGCGATTCAGTCTATTAATCGGATTGTGGATTCTAAGGAACGGAAGAATAATTAATTGAGCAGTTAAGCTTGTTCTAGCGGTTTCTAACTGCGTTGGTAAAAACTAGGAATAACTCGTTATGCTACGTTTCCACCGCCTTATTAGAAACCACCATAACTTCCCTTAACTACTCAATTAATTACTCTTCCGTTCCTAACTAAAAACCTCGCCTAAATCTAATTCGATTTCCAGCTTTTTATCTATAAGATTTTGGGTAAAATTAAAGGTCTTAAACTCATCCATACTATGAAAAACATAAATAGTGCGTAGTGGAGGTAACACTAACCAATAAGAGCCAATCCCAACATCAAAATAACGCTTTGCCTTAGCCAGCATTTCTTCTAAGGTCTGTGAGCTAGATATAATTTCAATTGTGCATAGTGGCATTTCAGTCATCGCGCTTTCGTCATTCATAGGATTGAATTCTAGGCTCGGATAAATACAAATATCTGGAACTACAGATTTTGGTTCTAGATTTAATTTAAGCTCAGGCATTATTCTGTACGTTCGACGATATGCTCCAAGAGATACTATCAAATTCCCTTGAATGATGGCGTGGTTTTTACTAGGCATAGGTTTTCCTCTTTCAATTTCGTAGTTATTTGTAGTTGTCTCTAAGACTGCATTCATGATTTAGTTTTGGATAAAGATAAAGTATTTTTTAAGCAAAGGCAAGTTTAAAAAACTTCCCATGTGTGTAACAAATTGCACGTTTTTATCGGCTTTTTTCCTATAAGCCGATAAATTTTGCTTGGAATTTATCCGCCAATGGGAAATTGGCAGATAAATCGAAATTCAACGATTGTGCAATTTGTTATACACACAAACTTCCCCACGCACTTCCAATATTTCCGCTTTACGCTGCCCTGAAACGAAGACTTTGATTTTTTTCTTGAAGGTTCCGATGCGTTTCGCATCATAATGAACGGCTATAGTAGTAGAAGAATCTGGAAGAATGGGTGCGTAACTCCAAGAAGGCGAGGTGCAGCCGCAAGTGGTTCGTACATTATCTATCACAATGGGCGCATCGGTGATATTTTGAAAATGAAACTCATGTACTTGCGCTTCAAATTGGGAAATCTTACCAAAATTATGACTTTTTGGCGTTTGCCATTGTATAATTTCAGAAGTTTGAAAAGCTAGTAAAAATAGTACTGGAACATAGTAACATATATTCATGTTTTTGGATATAAGGAAGCAAGTTGTACGGACGTACAACTTGCTTTTAATTATCCTTCAAAGCCACTTACACCGGTAACGGTTGTGTATTTGAACGATAATTTTTTATCTGGATAAATGTGCTTATAAGCCGATTGACACATCAGAGTTGCCTCGTGGAAACCACAAAGAATAAGTTTAAGCTTACCTTCATAATTATTGATGTCTCCAATGGCATAGATGCCTGGTACGTTGGTGCTGTAATCCCTCGTATTTACATCGATGGCATTCTTAGTGATGTTTAAGCCCCAATCTGCAATCGGGCCAAGCTTAGGTGTCAGCCCAAATAGCGGCACAAAATGATCTGTCGACTTCGTTGATTCGCCTTCTTTTTTGTGCTTAATAATCACCTCATTGAGTACACCATTACCATTTAGACCGACTACTTGTGCTTCCGTGATTAGCTTAATGCGCCCTGATTCATCAAGTGCTTTTACTTTTTCTACGGAATCTAAGGCACCTCTAAAGCTAGAACGACGATGTACTAAAGTCACTTCCTCCGCTACATCTGCCAAGAAAATCGTCCAATCGAGTGCAGAATCACCGCCACCTGCTAATACTACCCGCTTATTGCGATAGACTTCGGGGTCTTTAATCATGTACTCTACGCCTTTATCTTCGAATTGCGCGATATTGGAAATAGGTGGCTTGCGCGGCTCAAAACAACCCAAACCGCCCGCAATTGCTATTACAGGTGCAGCGTGTACCGTGCCTCTACTCGTAGTTAGTTTGAAGCGTCCATCTTCCATCTTTTCGATGGATTCCGCCCGCTCACCAAGTGTAAAACCTGGATTGAATGGCTCGATTTGCTTCATTAAATTATCTACCAATTCCTGTGCTAATACAGAGGGATAGCCTGGAATATCATAGATAGGTTTTTTTGGGTAAATCTCTGATAATTGTCCGCCTGCTTGAGGCAAGGAATCTACCAAGTGGCAGCGCAGCTTCAATAATCCTGCTTCAAAAACAGTAAATAAGCCACAAGGCCCTGCCCCAATGATAAGAATATCCGTTTCTATCATAATATTTGAGAGATATGAGATATGAGATATGAGATATGAGACTTTTTATAAGTTCCATTCTCTACCCTGTTCTACTCGAATAAATTTTGATTTATATAACCTTTCAAAGCGGCGCAAAGTTGAGGAAAAGTAATTTAAAAGTTAAGCAGAATTACGACAATTAAGTAACTCGTGTCAATTAATATTTCACAA
>JAHDCQ010000555.1 GCA_020629845.1 Saprospiraceae bacterium
TTATCTGGATAAATGACTAGTTCCAAAGTGAAAATAAGGACAAAAGAAGCAGTATAAATTACGAAGTTATTTTGTACACAATCCTTACTATCTTTGTTTGAAATTCGGGATATGAAAACAGTACTCATCACAGGCGGTTCTAGTGGCATTGGCTTTGAAATCTCCAAACGATTTGCACAAGATGGCTACCACATTCTATGGGTTTCACTACTGGAAGATGAAATACAAGCAGCCAAAGCTATGTTGCAAACACAAATCCCTGATGTACAAATAGATAGTCTAGCCATAGATTTATCCCAGTTGGATGCGCCACAAGCTGTGTATGATTGGGTACAACAGAATGCTTGGACACTTAATGTACTCATCAATAATGCGGGTTTTGCAACTTATGGCATGACTCCCACTATCGAACTAGCGCGAGAGGTGAATATGATTCAGTTGAATGTGCTGGGCGTGTTCCAACTTACGCGCCTATTTTTGCCTGATATGTTGGAACGCGATGCAGGAACCATTATCAATATCAGTTCTAGCACCTCCTTTCAGCCCGTACCGCGCATGGCAGCTTATGCGGCTACGAAGGCATTTGTGGCGCATTATAGTCAGGCACTGCACATGGAATTACAAGAATTGAAATCCAAGGTGCGCGTGATGACGGTTTGTCCTGCGGGTATCAAGGACACCAAATTCAAAGTAGCAGCAAGCATGGAGCGCGTCAAAACCTTTGAAGGTTTAACTGCTACCACCAAAAATGAAGTAGCTGATGACATTTGGCGGGCTTTTACACAAAAAAAGGATTTTCTGAAAACAGGCGCGAAACTCCGCAATACCTATTGGCTGACTAAAATTCTTCCTAAACCAATTTTGTATGCCTTGATGCGGCAAGAATTGTCGGAGGAATAGCCGAGGGTTTACTAACTCGTATCATTTGATTAGTCCGCTGTTGCAATAAGCATTATTTTGCCTTTTTCAAGGAAAAGCTTACCTTTCGCAGTACTATAGAAAACACCTAAAGCAAAACGAATATGAATCTACCATTCTCTAACGATGCCATCACCTTAGGCATATTGCTCATTGTGCTGGCAGCTATTTTTGTGACTTCGCATAGCGAGTCCAAGTTTTGGAAGAAATTTTATACCTACATTCCAGCCTTGCTCCTGTGCTATTTTATACCTGCGTTCTTGCATTGGCCACTTGGCATTATCTCCCCCGAAGGCTCAAAACTCTACTTTGTAGCCTCGCGCTATTTGCTGCCCGCCAGTTTGATTTTACTGTGTTTAAGTATAGACTTTAAAGGCATTATTAATCTAGGCCCGAAGGCAATTATTATGTTCCTCACGGCTACGCTAGGCATTATTCTCGGTGGTCCAGTCGCCCTTTTGGTCGTTACTACCTTTTTCCCTGATTTGATTCCTGTAACTTCCGACGAGCTATGGCGCGGACTCTCCACCGTAGCAGGAAGTTGGATAGGCGGTGGCGCGAACCAAACGGCGATGAAAGAAATTTTTGAGGTAAAAGATAACCTTTTCGCCACTATGATTATCGTGGATGTAACGGTAGCCAACATTTGGATGGCATTTTTACTCTATGGCGCGAATATTTCGGATAAACTCGATCGTCGCCTACGTGCGGATAACACGGCTATTGAAGACCTAAAGCAGCGCATATCGGACTATAGGGCTAGTGTAGAGCGCATACCCACTACCACCAACATCTTCGTCATGCTTGCCGTGGCATTCGGAGGTACAGCCTTAGGGCATTGGGGAATGGATACAATTGTACCAATAATGGAAGGCTATGAAGAAACGCTTAATAAATTTCGACTCAACTCGCTGTTATCGAAGTTCTTCTGGCTGATTGTAATTTCTACGACCGTTGGTTTAGCACTTTCTTTTACCAAAGCTAAACAACTCGAAGGAGTAGGCGCGTCGCGTTGGGGAAGTGTCTTTATTTACATACTAGTTGCCACCATTGGTATGAAAATGAATGTCAGCGAAGTATTTGATAATATTGGCTTATTCGTAGTCGGCATTATTTGGATGCTGATTCATGTGATTACGCTTATTATTATGGCGATTATCATTCGCGCACCTTTCTTCTTTGTAGCGGTGGGCAGTCAAGCTAATGTTGGTGGAGCGGCTTCCGCACCTATTGTAGCTTCTGCATTCAGCCCTTCACTGGCATCAGTTGGTGC
>JAHDCQ010000132.1:0-2042 GCA_020629845.1 Saprospiraceae bacterium
ATATTTACAAAGCAATTTTGTAAACCAACCAACTTTTCGCAAATGATATTCAGATACACACTCTTATCAATAGTCGGCTTATTATGCCTATGTGCTTGTCAAGAACAACAAAAAGAAGAGGAAAAAACCTTAGCCAAACGCCCGAATATCCTCTTCATCATGTCCGACGACCACGCTTATCAAGCCATAAGTGCCTACTCGAATCATCTCATGGAAACCCCCAATATTGACCGCATTGCTAAAGAAGGCATGCTATTCACCAATGCCTGCGTTACCAATTCCATTTGCGCGCCATCCAGAGCCGTAATTTTGACAGGAAAACATAGTCATTTAAATGGTAAAATAGACAATCAATCCCCCTTTGATACGAGCCAAATGACCTTTCCGCAACTACTACAGGATGCAGGCTACCAGACCGCCATGTTTGGCAAATTGCATTTTGGAAATAACCCTAAAGGCTTCGATGAATTTAAGATTCTGCCGGGACAAGGGACTTATTACAACCCTGACTTTATCACCAAAGAAGGACGCACTCGAATGGAGGGTTACACCACCGACATCATTACGGACATGACCCTCAATTGGCTCAAAAATGATCGCAAAGCAGAAGAACCATTTTTCATGATGTACCTCCACAAAGCACCACACCGCGAATGGCTGCCACCAGAACGTCACTACAAAACATTTACCCAACGTACTTTCCCAGAACCCGCTTCCCTTTTTGACAATTATGAAGGCAGAGGTGCGGCTGCTAAAAATGCTGAAATGAACCTACTCACCCACATGAATTGGGCAGGCGATTCTAAAATTTATCCCGAAGTAATGGATGAATTAGGTATAGCGGAAACAGCAAATTGGGATAAAGCTGCCTTTGAGCGCGAAGTAGGGCGACTCAATCCTGAGCAGCGCGCCAAGTGGGATGCTGTCTACCGACCAATTAATGAGGAATTCAAGAAAAACTATCCCAACATGTCCGAAAAGGAACTCATGCAATGGCGCTACCAACGCTATATGCAGGATTATCTAGGTAGCATTGCAGCAGTAGATGATGGTGTAGGGGAAGTATTGGATTATTTAGAAGAAAGCGGTTTAGCAGAAAATACGATTGTAGTCTACACTTCCGACCAAGGTTTTTACTTGGGCGAACATGGCTGGTTCGACAAGCGATTTATCTACGATGAGTCGTTCAAGACACCGCTTTTAGTGAAATGGCCAACTGTCATCGAAGCAGGCAGCACTAATACCCAAATGGTACAAAATCTTGACTTCGCACAAACCTTCCTAGCCGCAGCAGGCGTGGATGCTCCTAATGATATGCAGGGCGAAAGCCTAATTCCGCTCTTTCAGGGGGAAGGCGAAAACTTCCGCGATGCGGTCTATTATCATTACTACGAATATCCAGCCGTACACATGGTCAAGCGACACTATGGTATCGTAACGGAAGACTATAAACTCGCCCACTTCTACCACGATGTAGATGAATGGGAACTCTACGACCGAAAAGCAGACCCCAACGAGATGAAAAATGTCGTTGATGAAGCAAATTATGCAGAAATAGTAGCCGATTTAAAAAAACGCCTTACCGACTTACGCGTGCAATACAAAGACTCACAAGAACTTGACCAATATTATATCAAAAATTATATGGAAAAACTCAGCAAACGCGATAAAGAACGTTTAGAACGAGTACAGCAGAAAAAGTCATAAAAAAGTGGAAGAAATATCGTCTTTTTTACGACACCAAGCTAAATACTTTTTTAGTCCAAACCTCAAATCAACCAACACAAAACATTGGTTATCAAATAATTAAAAACACACAGATGCTAAGACGTTCTTATTGAAATATAGGTATATATGAACAAATGTTGTTTGGTTGTGCTGCAATGATAGTTTAATATTGTAGCAGAAATAAGTAACAAATCATGACACATACAAATCTTTACTTGAATGCAAATTGCTGTTGTTGTTGTATGACAATAACCTAAGCATCTTGTGAAGATTTTTGTAATACCATACCATTTACAAAAGCCCTTCCAAGAGTA
>JAHDCQ010000132.1:2142-4711 GCA_020629845.1 Saprospiraceae bacterium
AAAGCCCTTCCAAGAGTAACAAACTTCTGGAAGGGCTTTTCTTTACTTGGTATTAGGCATTAAGTAAAAAATATTCGTAACTATTTAGTAGAGGGTAGAAAGTATAGGGTATAGGGATATACTTGTCCATTTTTTTCTAAAAAAGGATGTTTTTCAAGAAAATTCCTCGAGAGTCCCCCCTCTACTCTCTACCAAATACTCTCTACTAAATAATTACAAATATTCTTAATACCTAATACCCAAAAAGAAACACATGTCGCAAGTACCTGATTTCAATAAGATTTCACCCGAAGCAAAAAAAGACATTGAAGAGCTAAAGCGTCGAATTGGCGATTATAAAACTGGAAGAGAAGACGAAGAACGCTTCAAACTCTATCGCCTAACGCGGGGCGTATACGGACAACGACAGTTCGGGGTACAAATGTTCCGCACGAAGATTCCTTTCGGGAAACTCACAACAGAGCAATTAGTAGCCATCGCTAATGCTGCTGAGAAGTATACCAATGGCAATTTGCACATCACCACGCGCCAAAACATCCAAATGCACTACGTAAAGTTGGATGACTCGCCTGCTGTTTGGTCGGATTTGGCAAGCTATAATGTAACTGCCCGCGAAGCTTGTGGCAATACCGTCCGTAATATTACAGCCTCAGCAAAAGCAGGCATTGACCCAAATGAACCTTTTGATGTATCGCCTTATGCACAAGCGGCGTTTGAGTATTTTTTGCGAAACCCTATCTGCCAAGATATGGGGCGCAAAATCAAGCCCGCCTTCTCTTCTAGCGAACAAGATTCTGCCTTTACCTATTTCCATGATTTTGGCTTTATTCCTAGAGTCCGCCAAGAAAATGGGGAAGAACGACGCGGCTTCAAGCTCATCGTAGGTGGTGGCTTAGGTGCTGTTTCGATAGTAGGGCATACGGTATATGAGTTTTTAGAAGAAGAAAAAATCATCCCATTCATGGAGGCGGCCATACGCGTATTCGACCGCTATGGCGAACGCGAAAAACGCATGAAAGCCCGCATGAAATATTTGGTACAAAAGCTCGGTATTGAGGAGTTTTTGCGACTAGTAGAGGAGGAGCGAAAAGGCATCAAAAATCAAGAATATTGGATAGATGCTAATGCAGTGCCTACAGGACAACCTAAAGAAGAACAAGCAATTTTTGAAGCCACACCACATAATACAGTACGCTATGAAAACTGGCGACGCACCAACGTCTTCGAGCAGAAGCAAGAAGGCTGGTTCGGAGTTCAAGTGCGGGTGTATTTAGGTAATATACAGGCTGAAAAAGCGCGCAAATTTGCCGCTTTAGTGCAGACTGTGGCGGCAGATGATATTCGCCTCACCGTAAATCAAGGAATGCTACTTCGCTTTGTTCGAGAAGATAATTTGCCTTATCTATTTAATGAATTAGAAAAATTGGGACTAGCAGAGGCAGGCTTTGATTCCATTATGGACATCACGGCTTGCCCTGGCACCGATACCTGCGCCCTCGGCGTGACAAACAGTACGGGACTTTCAGGTGAATTAGAAAAAATACTAGAACAAGAATATCCTGAATTGATAGATGAGCGCAATATCAAAATAAAAATTAGCGGCTGTATGAATTCTTGCGGGCAGCACATGGCTGCAAGCATTGGTTTTCATGGTAGTTCTATCAAAAAACGTCCCTTAGTAATTCCAGCTATGCAAGTGGTATTAGGCGGCGGTGTAGACCCGCAAGGCAAGGGTTTTGTAGCAGAAAAAGTCATTAAAGTACCTACCAAAAAAGTGCCTGATGTAGTGCGCTATTTGCTCGATGAATATCTAGAAAAAGCCACAGAGGGCGAATATTTTAATGACTTCTATTACCGAAATGGCAAGAAATATTTCTATGACTTGCTAAAGCCTTTAGCACAAATTGATAGCTTGGAAGGCGCAGATTTCTTTGATTGGGGACAAGACCATGCCTACAAACAAGAAATCGGTGTAGGGGAATGTGCAGGCGTGACACTCGATGTAGTGGGCACGATTATTCAAGATGCTTTTGACAAAGTAGAGCTTTCTAAGGAAGCTTATGTGGGCAAAGCTTATGCGGACAGTATTTACCATAGCTATACCGCATTTGTGATAGGCGCGAAGGCATTGCTCTTAAGTGCAGATGTAAAGTGTAATACGCATAAAGGCATCCTGTCGGATTTCCAGACGCACTATATAAACGCTGGCAAAATAGTATTTGAGGAAAACTTTGAACGCTATGTCTTGAGTATGAAAAAGCAAACACCAAGCGAGGAATTTGCAAAGCAATACAGCACGGCAGCTAAAGCTTTTGTGCAAGAAGTCATCGCTATACGTGAGGGGCAACTAGCAGAAACAGGACAGGAAAAATTAGTCATTTCTAACTACTATAAAGCCTAATAAATGATGGATTTGTGCATTCGAGCATTTGAAAATTTGAATGTCCAAAATTATATTATTTATCCAATTAATTGACTATGAAAAAAACAGAACTGACTAATAAAAAACGCGCTAAAATAACACTAGTAGGCGCGGGGCCAGGCGATGCAGATTTAATCACACGCAAGG
>JAHDCQ010000132.1:4811-13868 GCA_020629845.1 Saprospiraceae bacterium
AAAATAACACTAGTAGGCGCGGGGCCAGGCGATGCAGATTTAATCACACGCAAGGGCTTAAAGGCATTACAAACTGCCGATGTCGTGCTATACGATGCACTAGTGAACACCGAACTCTTAGAAGAAACACCCGATACGACGCTCAAAATTTATGTAGGCAAGCGCGCTAATAAGCACTCCTTCCGACAGGAAGAAATTAATCAAATGTTAGTCGCTCTCGCACATCAGCATGGGCATGTAGTGCGCTTGAAAGGTGGCGATGCTTTCGTTTTTGGGCGCGGACAGGAAGAGCTTGATTTTGCGCGTAAATTGGGTGTACCTGTGGAAGTAGTGCCAGGCATTTCAAGTTGTATTTCCGTACCTGAATTACAACAAGTGCCAGTCACCGCACGAGGTGTAAGCGAGAGTTTTTGGGTCATTACAGGCACGACACGTACAGGGCAACTTTCTCGTGATATTGAACTCGCTGCACAATCTACGGCTACGGTGATTATCCTGATGGGCATTCGTAAACTAGAGGAAATTCGGCAACTCTTCATCAAAGAAGGACGCTTTGATACGCCTGCAATGGTAGTACAAAATGGATCTAGAAGCAACGAACGTAAAGTAATTGGTACAATTGATAGTATTGTCGAGCAAGTACGCGAAGCTAAAATCGGTACGCCTGGCATCATCGTGATTGGTGATGTGGTGCGTTTGCATCCTGAATTTGTGGCGCAAGCCGTAGAAGAACAATTCACTCTACAACGCAAAGCAGCATGAGAAATTCACTCTACCCTATTTTCTTAAAATTGCATCAATTACACATGCTTGTAGTGGGTGCTGGTGAGGTAGGCTATGAAAAAATGTCCTTTATCTTGAAAAGCAGTCCAGATGCGCGCATCACTATGGTCGCGCCTGATATTTCAGCGGATGTCCGCGAATTACTCGCTTCTAAAGATGGACATCGGGTAGATATTATCCAACGCCCCTTCGAAGCAAGCGATGTAGATGGTAAAGATTTAGTGATTGCTGCTACTAATATTCGAGCACTTAATCACGAAGTTCAGCGCATTGCCAAAGAAAAAAAAGTACTTGTCAATGTAGCCGATACACCTGATTTATGTGACTTTTATTTGGGTTCTATTGTGACACGCGGCCCACTAAAAGTAGGAATTTCTACGAATGGACAGTCTCCTACTTTTGCCAAGCGATTTCGGCAGTTTTTAGAAGAAGCTATACCCGAAGAAGTGGAGGATTTAATCGGGCATCTCAAAGTGGTACGCGACCAACTTACTACCGACTTTGAGGGAAAAGTGAAAGCCCTAAATGACATTACAGCTAGTTTGGTAGAGAAGAAAAACCAAAATAACAAATAAACCATACACAACAGATAATCAACTCTTTATGCTTCTAATTTTTATCAAAATTGTTTAGTTTTAGCTTATTTATACCATTCCCACTCTTCTTGTCAATGTATAAACTTAAAAACCAAACAAATTATGAAATATCATTTTCTTCATTCGGTTTTATCACGATACACAAACATAGCTATTTATCCATTTTGAGGCATAATTATTGGTGTATCCAATATTCAATAACAATGTGACTGTGAAACAGACAGCATTTCTATAAAGCAGTAAAATATGTATCGTAAATTACGAAAAAAACAATAAATCAAACTCACAAATTTATTGCTTTCTTTGGCTTTAATCAATAGCTTTGTAACTACAATTTGACGCACAAAAAATGAAAACACAATGAAATTATCTATTTACCTTATTGCTATTTGTATATTTAGTATTACTTCATGCTATGCCCAAATTGCTATAAATGACGATGGCGAAACCGCTGCTATTAGTGCCATGCTTGATGTTCAAAGTACCAATAAAGGAATGCTCGTTCCTCGCATGACAAGCGATCAACGCACGAATATTAACGCTCCCGTCCTTGGGCTTCTAGTATTCGACACCAACACTAAAAGTTTTTGGTTCTATACGGATAATTGGCAAGAACTTACTACAGGGGCTTCAGGTATTATGGAAGATGTAAATGGTAAACTCATCATCAGCACAGGCGTAGGGATTGGTGCAGAAGAAGTAACTGCTAAATTGCATGTAGTAGGAAGTGATGGCGATGAAAGTATTCTAAAAATAGAAAGCCCAGAAGAGTATGATAATAGTGTGAGTGTTGGCCCAATTGGGCTAAATGCGCGCTGTGTAGTAGATGGCTTGATTACGGAGCGCGGTATTGCAGGCTCCTTTGAAGGCGGACTACTTGGCGTAACGGCTACTGGTAGGGCATCTTTTGGGCTGTTTGCATCAAGTAATGCTGCTGCTGGCGTATATGGTCAAAGTCTTTCTAGCTATGGCGTACAAGGTACCGCTGCAAATGAAACCGCAGGGGTATATGGTCAAGGAGTTAATGCTTCGGCAGGGGTAAAAGGGAAGAGTGTATCAGTCGGTGTGCTTGGAGAAAGTGATAGTTCGTGGGGTGTAGCAGGTTATAGTACAGGCGACCCAAGTATTGGAGCAGGGCTATATGGACGAGCTACCGACGGTGTTGGCGTATTTGGAAGAACGGATAATGATGCCTCCTATGCAGGGTATTTTGCAGGAGATGTTTACACAAGTGGAAGTTATCTACCGTCTGATGGTACATTGAAGCAAAATGAGCAATTGATTCAAAATGCTATTAGTGTACTGAATCAATTGCAGCCAAAGTCCTATAACTATCGCACGAATGAGTTTCAGGACTTGAATTTGCCAGATGGCACACGCTATGGGTTAGTAGCTCAAGAGGTAGAAAATGTACTCCCGCAATTGGTCAAGCAAGCGAGTATGAACGTTTATGATTGGGAAGGGTTCGATAGAGAGACCACTCGCTTGGTATCCGCAGAAAAACCTACACCTAACATGCCTAAAGTCGAAGAAACAATTCAATTCAAAGCCGTAAACTACACCGAGTTTATTCCAATTTTAATAGCTGGTGTGCAAGAACAACAAACGAATATTCAAAACTTGACTAATACCAATGTGGCATTGCAAAGCGAAGTCAATAGCTTAAAAAATGAATTACAAAATCTGAAACAAGCTATACAGCAACTTTCAGAACAAGATAATCGCTAAGAAGCTGTTTTATATTATTCTTGTACATTGCCTAAAACCTACTCACTATGAAATACATGCTATTTGCCGTTTTAAATATGTTGCCACTATTAGCGATAGCGCAAAATCACTTTATCATTAGCGATGAGGGACAAGTGAATATAAGTAATGGACATTTGGTACTTACCAATGCTGTATTAAGTAATGCTGGTGTATTGCAGGCTGCGCAAGGAAAGACTATTGTAGAGGGCGATGCACCTGCAATTGAGTCTAGTATTGGTGGCACTGGCACTACACAATTTGCAGATTTGGAAATTGATAAAATTGCCTATGAGGTATTGCTAGAAAGTGATATTGAAGTAGTCGGTAATGTAATTATGAATCAAGGCCGTCTCAACTTGAATGGCTATGACCTACTACTTGCTGATGAAAATACGGGGCAACTTATAGGTGAGTCAGAAGTAAGTTACATTTATGGAACGGCAGGCGGCGAAATAGTGAAAACAATCAATTTAAATAATCCTAACGATGATAATCCTGGCAATTTAGGCTTAGTTTTTAATAGTAGTAATAATCTTGGTACGATCACTATTCGGCGCGGACATAGTAATAGTACAAGTTCACTAGAAGACTTCTGGATTAAGCGTTATTATGAATTGCTTTCTAGCAACCCGACAGCCACTACGGACTTAAGAATTCATTACTTAGATACGGAGTTAAATGAATTGGAGGAGCAGCAACTTATACTTTGGCAGGATGTCAATTATACAGACACTTGGCAACGAAAAGCAGGTGTCAGCTATGCTAATACAAACAGCATCGTCTTCAATAATGTACAAAGTACAGGCATCATTACCCTCGGCTCGAATGTGCTTTTTGTAAGTACCAAAATTGCGTTGCCTTCTATTTATGATAATTCAACTAACTTGATGGATGCCAATATAACGGACGTTTTACCAAGTACAGAACCATATAGCGAATTGGGGCATCAAAACTTACAGAATGCAGGCGTTAGTACCACGTTTCCAGACACCACACCAAATGCAAGTATTGTAGATTGGGTATTAATAGAACTCCGAGATGCCACAACTGCTGAAAATATTCTAGCACTACGGGCAGCTCTATTGCAGCGCGACGGCGATATAGTGGATGTGGATGGCAAATCGCCTGTGCCGTTTGAAAATATAGCAACAGGGAATTATCACATCGCTGTTCGGCATCGGAATCATCTAGGTGTGATGACGGCTATGCCTGTACTATTGGACTACTAAAGTTACTTTTCCTTCGCATATTTTTTCACCTGATTTATCCAATTTAGGATGAAATGCTTGATTGGGTATTGCTTGATTTCCTCAAAATTTTGCTGATTAATCCGCACGATGCCCCACTCTTGCTTGTCGTTATGGATTAAGCCTTCATTATCCAAAGCTTCGTCTTTGAAAATGATAAGCGGAATCTCAAATGCTCTCGCTAAAGCTGCTTCGATATGCAGCCACGAACTGGTATAGGCGCAATTATTAAGGGTGTTCTCTTGTTCACTACCACGCTTAGAACTTCCTTTTTCTACATACACGCGTTCTAATGCTAACACTACACAACCCGCCGAGTTTTTCAAATCACGGATAATAGGCACTAACGGATCAAGATCATTCCAAGATTTTAGCGTTTCCAATACGATGCCATGCTCCTTGAAATATTCAACAAGGGTATCGATGTAAGCTTGCTGTTCATCATTATGTGGGCTACCGACACTAAAAAATACCTTAATTTGCTCTGATGAATCCGTAATAGTAGTGACATTGGAGAAGTTCAATTCTTGATACTTGAGGTATTCTTTTTTGGAGCGCAAAAGCTGCAAAATATCTAGACGCAATTTACTTAAAACTGCCTCTACTTCTAGTCCATCTTTTAGCCCTTTGCGTTGCTCTTCCATCACAGCATAATACTTAGCAGATTGCAAAGTAATTTCGTCCAAAGCAGCATTGCTTTTCAAATGCTTCGTCAGCAATTCAATGGCTTCTTTGACTTGATTTTCGCTAATGTAAGCGCGGACTTGTTGTTCGAGTTGAGTGAAAGTCATAATGTTTTCCTTTGATTTCGGGTATAAAAATAGGGAATTTATTCTAAATCGCGCTCTGCCACCGCCCGAATGACGCGCTCGCATTCCTCTAAAATTGCCTGATTGCTTTTTCCTTCGCGCGAAATAGCAGGCAAAACGGTACACTTCGGACGCGCACCAAAAGGAATCGGTTTGAAGCCGTAGCGTGTAATTTTCCAAAAATTTTCTAAGGCTACAGGTACGATAGTTGCATCGGGCATGGCATCGAGCATGGTGAAAATACCACCTTTTTTGAAGGGTGCAACTGCCCCATTTTTAGAGCGTGTCCCTTCTACAAAAATACAGCCTGCCCGATTGGTTGCATTTAAATAATGCGCGAAACCTTCGATGGTTTTCAGCGATTCTTCTGGATTTTTTCTATCAATTACGACGGAGCCACCATGCTGAATATTGTAGGAAACACTTGGAATGCCTTTTGCCAAACTTTTCTTAGAAATGTACTTTGGATGATGCTTTTTCAATGCCCAACCTATTGCAGGAATGTCGAACATACTTTGATGGTTACTCACGATTATCATGGGGCGGTCAGTAGGGAAATTCTTGGCTTGGATGTCATAACGCGGCTTTGCCCCTACTAAGCGTAAGCAGTTTAACATACTCCAAATCATGCCATCTACCACACTTTTGTGTGCTTGATAGCCAAGTAGCTTCAAGGCAAGCACTTGAGGAAAATGAAAAATGCCCATCACAGGCAAGAAAATTAGTCCAAAAAGGGCGGTAGTCAGCCAGTTAATAATTTTCATTTGTGAGATTTTAAGAAGCTGTTTTAAAACCTATGGTTGGAATTTCTACCCGCTATTTTTTTGTCTATTTTTTGATTTTTTGAGCTGCATAGTCCTTCTACGGAGCGAAAAAAATCGGAAAATAGACGAAAAAAGAGGGACGCAGAAAAACAATTAGAGGTTTTAAAACAGCTTCTAAGGGATGAGTCCTGATAGCTCTCAAGACTCATCTCTTACCTCTATTTCTTCTTAGTAGCTTTCTTTTTCGTTGTTTTTTTCTTCGTTGCTTTCTTCTTGAAGGCATCAGGCACTTGCGCTTCGATAATAGCTTTGAACTGCTCGAGCGTCATGGCTTTTGCATCCTCGGCAGTCATGCGCTTACCGTCTTCATGTCGCAAATCTATCTTCTTCTTCTTGAAGCGCACCAATGGTCCCCAACGCGCATTTTCTACACTAAATCCTTCTTCCTCAAATTGATGGATATAACGATTCGCTTCCTTCTTTACCTTCGCGTCTATGAGTTCAAACATCTCTGGATCCGAAATCGTTGCAGGATCATAGCGTTTCGGTATGTTGATAAACATCTCATTCCACTTCAAAAACGGGCCGAAACGTCCTTTACCCTTCGTTATCGGCAAGCCTTTATAGGTAGCGACGGGTGCGTCGGCTTTGCGCTTTTCATCTATAAGTTCCGTAGCCCGCTCTAGCGTCACGCCCATTGGTTCTTCGCCTCTGGCTAAGGACACAAAATAGTCATCACCATGCCGCACATATGCGCCGAAACGCCCAATACCTACAGTCACATCTTTCCCTAAGTGCGTACCTAACACTTTTGGCAATTCAAAGAGTTTCATCGCTTCATCGAAGCTAATCGTCTCGAGCGATTGTCCTTTTCGCAGATTGCCATATTTTGGTTTTTCATCTTCGTTGAGTTCATCTTGCGCACCTATTTGCACTACTGGTCCACGACGAGTCATACGTACCAATACCGTACGCCCTGTCTCTGGGTCAGTACCTAAGATACGTTCGCCCGAAGCACGTTCCGCCGTTTCAAGCGTCTTTTCTACATCACTATGGAAAGGCTTATAGAAGGAATCCAACATCTGCGTCCATTGCTCTTTTCCGCCTGCAATATCATCGAATCGCTGCTCAATGGATGCCGTGAAACCATAATCCATGACATTATCGAAATGCTCATCTAGGAAGTCGCAGACAATCATGCCCATATCCGTTGGAAAGAGCCGATTTTTAACAACGCCTGTATTTTCTTTCTCTACTTTCTTTGTTACGGTATTTTTTTTCAGGGTGTATATATTGTAATTACGCTCCACTCCATCGCGACTATCTTTTATCACATAGCCCCGCGAAGGCTCCATAATACGGCTAATAGTAGGTGCGTAAGTGGATGGGCGGCCAATACCGAGTTCCTCTAGTTTTTTCACTAACATCGCCTCTGTAAAGCGCGCAGGTGGACGCGTAAAGCGTTCTGTAGCTGTCATTTGATGCAAATCCAGCACCTGTCCTACTCGAAGCGGTGGTAAAATGCCACTATCATCGCCACCATTATCCTCTTCATCGTCTTTTGATTCGAGATATACTTTTAGGAAACCATCAAATTTCAGCACTTCCCCTGTGGCAGTAAGTTGCTCTTTGAGCGTAGAAATACCAATTTTTACGGTTGTTTTTTCTAGCTGTGCATCTGCCATTTGGGAAGCAATCGTACGCTTCCAAATTAGTTCATAAAGGCGTTGTTGATCACGATCGGTAGCTACAAAGCTATTCTGAATACGCGATGGACGAATGGCTTCGTGCGCCTCTTGTGCATCCTGTTTTTTGGTTTTGTAACGGCGCGTCTGTACATACTGACTGCCATATTTATCTTCTATTTCTTGTGCTATTGCCTGCAATGCAACTTCACTCAAGCTCGTAGAGTCGGTACGCATATAAGTGATATGCCCTTGCTCATAGAGTTTCTGAGCATTTATCATGGTACGCTTCACCGAAAAGCCTAATTTTCGACTTGCTTCTTGTTGTAAAGTAGAAGTGGTAAAAGGTGCGGTAGGCTTGCGCTTCGTAGGGCGCACTTTAATATCATCAATTTTGAAAATCGCGCCATTTGCTTTTTCCAAAAACGTCTGTGCATCCTTTTCTTTGTCAAACTTACCTGCCAAGTCTGCTTTTAGCTTCACAATGCGTCCTTGTCCATTTTTGACATCGAACAAGGCACTTACCTTATAGAAAGGAGTCGTTTCAAATTGCTGAATGTCACGCTCACGCTCTACAATTAGCTTTACGGCTACCGACTGCACACGTCCTGCGGAGAGTTGTCCACGCACTTTCTTCCACAGCAAACCCGACAATTCAAAACCTACTAAGCGATCGAGTATACGACGCGCTTGTTGGGCATTGACCAAATCCAAATTTACCGTTCTTGGCGATTGAATGGCACTTTTGATAGCTGGCGCAGTAATTTCACGAAAAACAATGCGTTTCGTGGTATACTCATCCAAATCTAAGACTTTGCATAAATGCCAAGAAATAGCTTCCCCTTCGCGGTCTTCATCCGTTGCTAACCAAACCGTGTCTACCTTTTTCACCCAATCCTTCAGCTCATTCACCACACGCTTCTTATCGGGGCTGACGATATATTTCGGTTTATAATTATTCTCTACATCCACTCCATCTGCTTTTTTATCCAAGTCGCGAACGTGTCCGTAACTAGACTTTACAGTGAAATCTTTGCCGAGTATTTTTTCTATTGTTTTTGCCTTAGCAGGTGACTCTACTATCAATAAATTTTTGGACATAAAAAATTAAGTGATTGATAACTGATATTTATCTCTATCAATTAAGTAGATATTAGAGGACAATATAGCCCTTAAAGAACAAACTGAACAACTATATAACTAGCTAATTATCAGAATTTTAAGATTAAAACAATTTGCTCCTTTTCAAAAAACTATCAACTATTGAGACCTCATAACATAAGGATTAGTAACAGCCGTATGTATATTTTTTTGAATATTTAGCCGCAAATATGAGATTAGTTTTTGTGGAAATCCAAATTTTGAAGCGGATTAATTCTTGATTTGTTTAGATGATTTAGTGTGTGGTAAATATAAATAAAGCA
>JAHDCQ010000556.1 GCA_020629845.1 Saprospiraceae bacterium
TTTGTGTGCTTCTTTCAAGTCGTTCAATGCCGTTTCGATTGGTGCTTTATTGCCCTCCGAAATCTTATCACCGAACTCATTAAGTTGCTTCTCCGTCTGGAAAATCAAACCGTCCGCCGCATTGATTTTATCTGCTTTCTCACGTGATTCGCGGTCAGCATCTGCATTTGCTTCTGCTTCTGCTTTCATCCGTGCAATCTCTTCTTTTGATAAGCCCGTAGATGCTTCGATGCGAATATTTTGTTCTTTGCCAGTACCTTTATCTTTAGCCGATACGCTCAAGATACCGTTAGCATCAATATCGAACGATACTTCGATTTGTGGCATACCGCGTGGTGCTGGTGGAATCCCATCCAAAATGAAGCGACCTACCGAACGGTTATCGCGTGCCATCGGACGCTCGCCTTGCAAGATGTGGATTTCCACAGAAGGCTGGTTGTTCGCTGCCGTAGAGTAAACTTTCGACTTCTTCGTAGGAATCGTAGAGTTCGATTCGATAACGACATCGTACACGCCACCCATCGTTTCGATACCTAATGATAAAGGTGTAACATCGAGTAACAATACATCTTGCACATCACCGCTCAATACACCACCTTGTACTGCTGCTCCAACTGCCACTACTTCGTCAGGATTCACGCCTTTATTTGGCTTCTTTCCGAAGAATTTCTCTACTGCCGCCTGAATCGCAGGAATACGCGTAGAACCACCCACTAGGATAATCTCGTCAATTTCGTTCTTGCTCATACCTGCATCCTTCAATGCCTCTGCACAAGGCTTCAAAGTGCGCTGCACCAAGCTATCTGCCAACTGCTCGAACTTAGAACGTGTGATTTTCAACACCAAGTGCTTTGGCACACCATCTACTGCTGTGATATATGGCAAATTCACCTCTGCCTCCGTAGAAGCAGATAGCTCAATCTTCGCTTTTTCTGCGGCTTCCTTCAAGCGTTGCAATGCCATTGGGTCTTTACGCAAGTCAATGTTTTCTTGCTGCTTAAAGCTATCTGCCAAGTGGTCAATCAATACATGGTCGAAGTCATCACCACCTAAGTGGGTATCACCATTTGTAGATTTTACCTCGAATACGCCATCGCCTAAGTCTAGGATAGAAATATCGAATGTACCACCCCCCAAGTCATAGACTGCGATAGTCATGTCCTTATTGCGCTTATCTAAGCCATAAGACAAAGCCGCTGCTGTTGGCTCGTTGATGATACGACGAATGTTCAAACCTGCGATTTCGCCCGCTTCTTTGGTTGCTTGTCGTTGGGAATCGTTGAAGTAAGCAGGAACAGTCACGACTGCTTCTGTTACTTCCGTTCCCAAAAAGTCCTCTGCCACTTTTTTCATTTTCTGCAATACCATCGCAGAAAGCTCTTGTGGCGTATATAGTCGTCCGTTGATATCTACCCGGACGGTATCATTGTCACCTTTTTTCACAGGATAAGCCGTGCGTGCAATTTCGTTGCCCACTTCCGAGAAACGCTGCCCCATGAATCGCTTAATGGAAGAAATGGTTCTGGTTGGGTTCGTGATTGCTTGACGCTTGGCAGGGTCGCCAATTTTGCGTTCGCCATTATCCATAAAGGCTACTACAGAAGGTGTAGTTCTGCGCCCTTCATCGTTGGTAATTACTACGGGTTCGTTGCCCTCCATTACCGCTACACAAGAGTTGGTTGTTCCTAAATCAATACCTATAATCTTACTCATGCTTATATTAAGTTTTTAATAGACTATTTGTGTGTCAGGTATTAAGTACAAAGTATTACGTATTAGGTACTTAATTTTCCCAGACAATTATTTTAAAAAGCCCATAGCAACACCAGTGCTATCAAGGCTGGAATTGTTTGTACAAAAAGTATTTTCTTGTCGGCTGTCATGCTGCCATAAATGCCAGCTACTGCGACACAGCCTAAGAAGAAGGTAGCCACGTTTTGCCACCATATTGGGTCATTAATCAAAAGTGACCAAATCAGACCTGCTGCTAGGAAGCCATTGTAGAGTCCTTGGTTTGCTGCCAAAGTCTTTGTCTTTGGAAACAAATCTTTCGGAAATCCTCTAAAGACCTTTGGCCCTCTTGTTTCCCATGCAAACATTTCAAACCATAAAATATAGCAATGTATAAATGCTATTAGACCGATTACTATTTTAGCTGCTAAATCCATGTACTATATTTTTAGG
>JAHDCQ010000557.1 GCA_020629845.1 Saprospiraceae bacterium
AGGGATGATTTTTGTCAGTTTTGGCTTAACATACAAGGCTATCTATAGGCAATTCCTAGAGTTTTCAGTAAAAAAGAAGTTTTATGTTTTCTGGGCTAAATATCGGGAATCTTGGGATAAAATCATGTATAGCAGCAGAAGGTCTACCAGACTTTCTGCTGCTAAGTAAGTGCTCGGACACCTTTAAGTTACTTACGGCTTGATGCACTAGTGCATCAAACCTTCGCAGTTTGCTTTGAACGTACCTTTTCCCATTCCCAAGCCGTTCGCATAATAGCATCAATATCGCGTTTCGGTTGCCAGCCTAGTCGAGCTGCTGCTTTATCTAAATTGGCATAAATAGCTATCACATCTCCCTCTCTACGCTCGCCAATAACATAGTTTAGTTTTTGCTGCGTGCTGCGCTCAAATGCTTGTACCGCTTCCAGCACTGATACACCTTCTCCAATTGCGACATTGAATATTTCGCAAGCTTGTTCATTCTTATTTTGCATTAAATATTCTAGCGACTTGGTATGGGCATTCGCTAAATCCATTACATGAATATAGTCTCGAACGCAACTACCATCGCGGGTGTCATAGTCTGAACCAAACACCGTTACTTGCTTGCGCTTACCAATAGCGGTTTCTGTAATTACAGGCACTAAATTACTGGCATTGTAGGTCGGAGATTCGCCAATCTTCGCACTTTCATGCGCTCCTGCTGGATTGAAATAGCGTAAAAGAATGGCTTTGAAATCTGGATGTGCTTTTGCGAAATCGGTGATAATATGTTCGCCAATTTGTTTCGTGCGGGCATAAGGCGATTCGGCTTCTTGCATTGGGGTATTTTCTGTAACCGGCAATTCATTTGCATTGCCATAAACTGAACAAGAAGAGGAAAAAATAAAACTCGAAATATTGAAATCCGCAGCACACTTGAGTACATTCAAAAGGCTATTCATGTTATTGTGGAAATATTCCCAGGGTTTTTCCACCGATTCGCCTACACTTTTCAAGGCCGCAAAATGAATAATTCCATCAATATTAGGGTTCGCTTCAAATACAGCTTTCGTAGCGGCGGCATCCACTAAATCTACATTATAATTTTTTACCCGTACGCCCGTCACGTCAAAAATACGGTCAAGTACTTCCGGTTCGGAGTTAAGATAATTATCAATCGAGATGACTTCAAAGCCATTATCAATGAGGTCAATAATAGTATGACTACCGATATAGCCCATACCACCTGTTACTACTACTCTTTTTTGCATGCGATTCAAGTATAAATATGTTTATCTCTTGTTTATAAGGAGATTCTACGACACAAATTTATACTTTTGTCGTTTAAGATAGTTACAAAATAACGTGATTTAATTTAACAATGGACAGAACACAATTAGTACAGGATGTAATCAAGATTGCAAAACGCGCAGGCGATGCAATTTTAGAAATCTATGAAAACGAAGCAAATTTTGGAGTGGAGCAAAAAGATGACCAATCTCCTTTAACTATCGCTGACCGCAAAGCAAATACAATAATTTGCGACGGCTTGGAACGTCTAGGCATTAAGTATCCCATTATCTCAGAGGAAAATAAGCAAATCCCTTACGAAGAACGCCGCCATTTTCGCACCGCTTGGCTCGTAGACCCCCTAGATGGCACGAAGGAATTTATTAAGCGTAATGGCGAATTTACGGTCAATATCGCACTTATACATGAACAGCGTATCGTGCTTGGTGTAGTATATACGCCTGTGTCAGGCGAAATGAGTTGGGCAGTAAAAGGAGAAGGCGCATTCCAAATGAATGTGAAGAGTAATGATGTGCAAAAACTCACCGCCAGCAGTTTCCAAATGCAAGATGAGGGCTTAGGAGTGGTCTGTTCGCGTTCGCACTTAAATGAAGCAACACAAGCCTTCGTGGATGCACTGAATGCACCAGAACGCGTACCAAAAGGTAGCTCGCTGAAATTTTTGATTTTGGCAAAGGGCAAAGCGCACTTATATCCACGTCTTGCGCCTACGATGGAATGGGATACTGGTGCAGCACAAATTATACTAGAAGAAGCAGGCGGTAGTGTGATAGATAATGAGACTAAACAAAGCTTGCTTTACAATAAAGAGAATCTACTGAATCCGCATTTTGTGGCTTATGGCAATTTGCAAGAGTAGATTTTTAG
>JAHDCQ010000558.1 GCA_020629845.1 Saprospiraceae bacterium
AGGGCTTCGGAAATAAATAAACTACGTGAAATGAGGCAGGTGTTTTTTCATTCAATGAGGCATGAAAACCGCGCATAGCCGTAGCTACGCAAGGCTTTTCATAACGAAGTTGAATGGAAAAAGACCCACTCAGGCGCGTAGGTTATTTTTTTCCGAAGCCCTTATTTACTGTCTTCGGGATAAAGACAAGGTAGAGTGGCTAGTACTGAACTCAATGAAATTGAGTCTGCTTACGCAACTATGCCCTATTCCTTTCCGTAGGCAAATTCGTTCAATTTGCTAAATTTTATTCATGTACAAATTTTTTATATTTTGCCTTTTATTTATAGGCAATAGTGCGCTACTACCTGCACAAATAGTAGCGGACTTTGAGAACTTTGCTATTGGTGAAGGGACTTTCCTCAATGGTAGCGATTTGTCAGGTGGCTTTGAAAGCGGTGATGTATATTTGCCTAATATTTTTGCGTCGAGTGATTATGGTGATTTCTGGTCAGGATGGGCAATTTCTAGCGTTACGGATAATACCACACCAGGCTTTGGAAATCAATACAGTGCTATTCCTGGCATGGGCACAGAAGGCTCTACCAACTATGCTATTGGTTATGCCTTTGATGGGGAGATTATGCAACTTAAGCAACGGAGCATGGTAGCAGGTATGTATATTACGAATAATACTTTTGCTTACTTCAGTATATTGGATGGGGATAACTACGCCAAACGCTTCGGTGGTGAAACAGGCGATGATCCAGACTTTTTTGTACTAACCATAAAGGCATACGTAGACGGCGCACTAAGCACGGATAGCGTAGATTTTTACTTAGCCGATTATCGTGCCGATGACAAAGCAGACGATTACCTAGTGAATACTTGGGAATGGGTGGACTTGAGCAGCCTCGGCGCAGCGGATAGTCTATTGTTTACGCTCAATTCGTCGGATATAGGTGGCTTCGGCATGAATACGCCCGCTTATTTCTGCGTGGATAATGTAACGACTAGCCCGCTGACGAGTGTGAAGGAATTGCAGATTGCAGATTTAAGCATCTATCCCAATCCTAGTACTAATTTTTTAACCATAACAAAGGCTAATCATCAAGTCTTGCAGTTGCGCCTTCGAGATGTGTATGGGCGCGTACATCATCAGGAATTATTTGCGGAGCAGCAAAAAACGATTGGCTTGCAACAGCTACCAAATGGCATTTACTTTGTAGAGTTAAGCGATGGTATTAAGGTGAAAACACATACTATTTTGAAGCAATAGCTTAAATATGTTGATGATGTTGTAATCTTCAATTTCAACATCATCAACATACTCAATTCATTATTACTGCACCAAAAACTGCTTATGTATACGTTCAGTTTTCGTTTCCAATTGCAAGAAGTATACACCTGCCTCCAAAGTTTGCACATCTATACGCTGCCCGAATAGGGCTTGCTGCCGCACCAATTGGCCGCTGATGTTGTAGATGCGTACTTGCAGTACATCGCTCGCTACATTTTCTATGGTAATGAAATCTGTTGAAGGATTTGGGTACAGCGCAATACGCTTGGATGCAAAGCTTTCTACACTATTTATCGTGCTAAAGTCTAAGCTACTAGAAATGGTATAGAGGTTGTCTCCCGACTTTGTTCCATTATCGTTCGAGTCAATTGAGCTAATGTAAAACGTAATTGCCCCTACATCGCTGCTTGGTGCAGTCCAGTCCAATGACCATTCTGCTTGGCGGTTGCCATTGCTGGTATGGGTTACATATTTTCTATCACCGAGGGTGTTGCCATCGCGTTCTTGCATCGCGTTAGCATCTGTTATTGTCCAAGTACCCGCATTATTATTCTCTGCGTCCAATGCTACAATTTGGAAGCCATTTTTGGCACTTTGTGCGTCTTCTAACAATACTTTAAGTGTATAAGTGGCATCCGCTTCATAGGTTTCGGTCGTACCATCAATTTCTAATTTCAAGATAGCGTCTCCTGTATTAGGGTCTACATTATGGCAGCTACTATTGCCACATGTTTGCTCATCGGGTGCGCCCGTTGCTTCTGCGGGGCTACCATTTGAAAAGGCTACCAAAAGCGCGAAAAGTCCACATCCTACTAGTGTAATGATTCCCTTCTTCATGATTTATATTTTAATGTTTGCAGTATGTATTCAAT
>JAHDCQ010000559.1 GCA_020629845.1 Saprospiraceae bacterium
TTAATGTTTTTATGGCTTTATTTTTTCAAAGAACTTTCATAAGGGGACTGCGTTACAAAATCGGGCTTCATGACTCGTCATGTTCCCAATTTTGCGCCTTGACTAAGTTAAAAAATCCTACGCTATCTTGCGTAGTTTATTAATTGCGAAATCCCTAAGTATAAATTTGACTCAATCGCCTAGTCACTATGTCTGACACTCACGGTGGACGAGTGCATCTATCGTCCATCGTTTGCAGTTTATCCTTGATTTTTCGCCAAATTCCTATTGTTTCCAAAAAATTCGCTGCAATCCTTTCCTAAATTCTCGACTTTTCATTTTCTTTATGCTGTCATTGCTGATTCCTCAGACTTTAGTTAATTGCTGTGACTACATTACTATTTTATCTTCTTAAGTAGTCGAGTGTAAATAATTTCCTGTTGCTATTGAGTTTATTTTTTTGAAGGGCAAGGCAAAAATTATGAGCATCCTCATTGGCTGGTCATCATTTTTAACGCTGCCATTCAGAAAAAGCAGCCAATAGTAGCGGAAAATATTTACACTCGACTACTTAATACTGGATAAGAAGCTACACTTCAGTAGATGTGAAAATTTACTGAACAACTCAACAAGTACAATTACGGAAGAAGAGTGAAAGAAGAGATGGCTATTTTTTCCAACAAAGGATGAGGTAGTAGTTTTGAAACTACAAAACAAATCTTACTATGAGATTTCTAGATGCATTGACTGCAAGCACGTTTTCTGCTTTCTGCTGCTTGTTATTGACCATAACCCACCTACCAACACTTTCTGCACAACAGGCGCGTCCGAGCCTGATGAGCTATACCGACGACCAACAAGACGAATCGAATACTTGGCTATCAGAGGTAGATGCCGCTGATGAGCTTGCCTTTATCAATTTTCATGCAGAAATGACGGAAGCTGCCGTAGAGTTGTTCTGGGAAACGCCCATAGAAGAACAGATAGCGGGCTATGAAGTGCAGCGTTCTATCAATGGTAATCCATACACGCGCATCGCTTGGATGGAAGCCATCGGCAATAGCAACCGAGGCGGCGCATATTTGCATTTGGATGAACAAACCTTTCTTAGCGAAACGCTCTATTATCGCATCAAATCCATGGGCAGCGATGGACGCTATGAATTTTCGGAAGTACAAATAGTAGATATAAAAGCCACGCAGCTTAATGTGAAGCTTTCCTCTTCCTTCAATGTAAAGCCCAATATCATTAGCCTCGACCGCCGCGAATTGGACACCACCAAGCGACTGCTCCTATTCAATTCCGAGGGCGAAATTGTTACCTACTCAGGCGTATACGATAGAGATACACAACTCAACTTGGATAATGTACCAAGTGGCGTATATTTTGTCCAAATACCACTCCTCGATGAAGAAGTTCGAGTAGAAAAAGTAGTGAAGGAATAGTGTTTTTTGTATTAGGCATTAAGTACAAAGTATTAAGTATGGAACAATTCTCTACCTAATACTTTGTACTTAATACCTCAATCATCATATTTATTCAGTAGCCCAAAATCAAAAACCGTCCAGTAGCACGCTTTCATCTCGCTACTTTTGAGGGCATCATTCGCCCACGAGTTGCAATTATACAAGACCGAATAACTCCCCACCGCTTCATAGAAGTCATCATAGCGATGATAGCCTTTATTGGGCAGGATTTGCTTATTCCCCGCTTCGTCTAAAGCAAAAGATTGCAGGATAAAGGCATTCAATTTATCAAGCTGCTCGGCAGTTACAGGCACAGCTACCCAAGTGCGTTGCTGCGCGGGATAGCGCGTGACGTGCATCAGCGTAGACGTTTTCAAAAAGGCAGCTTTGAATACATTTTTGACTGTAAAATCCTCCCAAGTAGGCGTTTCCAGATAAAAATCATGGTCGCCCCAACCGAAGGCACAATAGGCTTCGCTACCTGTGAGCGCGAGTCCTGTTTTTAGGCGTTCATCTATGGCTACGAGAGGAAGTACAATGTCCAAATGAATGCCATTGGTGGTAAGGAAAATTTGTGGTTCGCCCAGCTCAGGTGTTTGTTGTCTATGCACTGTACAGGCAGTAAGTAAGAAGGCAGTAGCTAGATAAAGTATGGGCAAAAGCAGCGCGTACAAGCCATATTTTAGTAGTTGTTTCATGGAT
>JAHDCQ010000560.1 GCA_020629845.1 Saprospiraceae bacterium
GACTTGCTGAAAGAGCAAGGCGCAGAGCACATCAAAATCTTTGGTGGCGGAGGCGGAACAATCTTGCCTACGGAGATTGAAATGCTGCAAGACTATGGCATTGCCCGCATTTACTCGCCTGATGATGGGCGTGAAATGGGCTTGCAAGGCATGATTAATGATGTATTGCAAAACTGCGATTACCCAATAGGCGACCACTTAAATGGGGAACTGAAAAAATACCAAAAGCAAGATAAAAAGTCGCTTGCACGGATGATTTCAGCGATTGAAAATTATCCTGAACAAAATTTGCTTTGGCTAAATGAGTTGCGTGAAAAAGTAAAGGATAGCAAAATTCCTGTTTTGGGTATCACGGGTACAGGCGGCGCAGGAAAATCGAGTTTGGTAGATGAAATTATCCGTCGGTTTCTGCTTGATTTTGAAGATAAAAACATTGCGATTATCTCCGTTGATCCTTCTAAACGCAGAACAGGCGGCGCATTGCTCGGCGACCGTATTCGTATGAATGCTGTGAATAATGAGCGTGTTTATATGCGTTCGTTAGCTACGCGCCAATCCAATTTGGCACTTTCCAAGCACGTACAAGGTGCAGTTGATATTCTAAAATCTGCCAACTTTGACCTCATTATCTTAGAGACTTCGGGTATTGGGCAGTCGGATACGGAAATCGTGGATCATTCGGATGTATCGCTTTATGTAATGACCCCTGAATATGGCGCAGCAACACAATTGGAGAAAATTGATATGCTCGATTTCGCGGATATTATTGCCATCAATAAATTCGATAAGCGCGGTGCGAAAGATGCTTTACGCGATGTGAAAAAGCAATACCAACGCAACCATAATGCTTGGGATAAACCCACCGAATCCATGCCTGTGCATGGCACGATTGCCTCGCAATTCAACGATCCTGGTACGAATAATTTGTATCGCGCGATCATGGACTTGATAGACGAAAAAACCGAAGCTAAACTAAAGTCTGACTTCAAAGGCACGAATGAATCGAGCGAAAAAGTCTATATCATTCCGCCAAATCGGGTGCGTTATTTATCGGAAATTTCAGAAAATAATCGCAATTACGATAAGTGGGCGACTAAACAAGCAGAAACGGCGCGAAAATTATTCGCGCTTGACCAATCTGCCAAATTAGTAGAAGGCGAAACAGCAGAAAAAATCCAAGAAGTTGCCAAGGAATTAGAATATGATTTAGAGCGCGAAAATCGCAAAACACTCGATGCTTGGGAAGCGACCAAAGCAGCCTACGCAGCCGATGAATTTGTGTATAAAGTGCGTAATCGAGAAATTCGCGTACCTACATATACGACTTCGCTTTCGCACTCGCGCATTCCGCGTGTGGTATTGCCAAAATTTAAGGATTGGGGCGAAATTTTACATTGGACGTTGCAAGAAAATGTACCAGGTAAATTCCCTTACACCGCAGGCGTATTTCCATTCAAGCGGAAGGGCGAAGACCCAACGCGAATGTTTGCTGGTGAAGGCGGGCCAGAACGTACGAATCGCCGCTTCCATTATTTGGCTTCGGATATGCCAGCAAAGCGACTATCTACGGCTTTTGATTCGGTGACGCTGTATGGGGAAGACCCTGATTATCGTCCTGATATTTATGGAAAAGTCGGAAATTCAGGCGTAAATGTTTGTAGCCTGGATGATGCAAAAAAGCTGTATTCAGGCTTTGATTTATGCAATCCTAAGACCTCCGTTTCAATGACCATAAACGGCCCTGCGGCTACGGTTTGCGCCTTCTTTATGAATGTAGCGATTGACCAACAATGCGAATTGTACATCAAAGAACATGGCTTAGAGGATAGGGTAGAGGTGAAGCTAAAGGAACTATACGATGATAAAAACTTGCCGCGTCCAAGCTACAAAGGCGATATTCCAGAAGGTAATGACGGTTTGGGACTAATGCTACTTGGTTTGACAGGCGACCAGATACTAGAAGCCAATGTTTATCAAGAACTAAAGGCAAAAGCCCTTTCTGCTGTGCGCGGAACGGTGCAAGCGGATATTCTGAAAGAAGACCAAGCGCAAAATACCTGTATTTTCTCGGCAGAATTTTCCCTGAAATTGATGGGCGATGTGCAGCAATATTTCATTGATAATCGCGTCAAAAATTTCTATTCGGT
>JAHDCQ010000561.1 GCA_020629845.1 Saprospiraceae bacterium
CCTGAGCGCAGTATCTACTTTGGCTTCGGACATGATGAAGAAGTAACAGGACAACGCGGCGCAGGCAGTATCGCTGCACTTTTTGAACAAAACAATATCGAATTTGAATATGTACTCGACGAAGGCAGCGCGACCATAACAGGCATCATGCCAGGCAATGACAAGCCCGTTTCGCTGATTGCCTTAGCCGAAAAAGGTATTACAACTCTCAGCCTAAAAGTGGAACTCGAAGAAGGCGGTCACGCAGCTATGCCATCAAAAGAAACCGCCATTCGTATACTAAGTGATGCTATTGTTAGACTCACCGACAATCCCTTTCCTTCGCGCCTAAAAGAAAAAGTGAGTAGCCTCGCTTATGACTATATGGGGCCTGAAATGGAGGGTTTCCTAAAAGTTGTTTTTGCCAATCGTTGGCTCTTTAATCCTATTTTGGAACGCCAAATCGAAAGCAATCCGACCACTAATTCATCTATTCGCACTACTATCGCACCTACTATTTTAGAAAGTGGGGTGAAAGAAAATGTGTTGCCCACTACAGCCATCGCACAAGTCAATTTTCGCATTATTCCAGGCGAAACCATTGAGTCTGTGATAGCACATGTCAAAAAAGCAATTGCTGATGAACGCGTACAAGTATTTGAGACCAATCCTAGCACTTCTGCTAATCCATCGCCCGTTTCATCTATTGAAACTTTCGGCTTTAAAGCTATTCAGCAAACCATTAGTGAAATCATGCCGCCTTCCATCGTCGCGCCTTCGCTGTGCATAGCTGCTACCGATGGACGCTTTTATTATAATGTCTCGGACAATGTTTATCGCTACACGCCTATGCTACTTGCCCGCAAAGATATGGCGCGCATACATGGCATTGATGAGCGCATCAGCATCGAAAACTATAAACGCATGATTGCCTTTTACCATCAATTGATTTTGAATAGTTGTGGAAAATAATCTAACCCCTGGGGTTATATGTCTATCGCATTACTTATATGGAGACTTTGCTTCAAGAGGTGAAGGAATTTTTTGGAGAAGTACTTTTAATGCCGTAACTAGCATACTACACAAACAGCGAATTATGAGATCACTCACTTGCTTACTGCTCCTACAGCTATCCATAGGCTATCACACCTATGCGCAATCGCTTGTTCCGGCTACCACTATGGAAAAAATTGATAGCTTATTCTCTACTATCAATACTACTACACCTGGCTATATGCTTGGAGTGGTTCAAGACTCCAGTTTTCTTATCCAAAAAGGCTACGGATTAGCTAATCTAGAACATAGCATTCCCATTACTTCCTCTTCTTGCTTCAATATTGCGTCTTTATCGAAGCAGTTCACGGCTGCTTGCATCGCGCTTTTGATGCTTGACAAAAAGATAGATTTAGAGGACAATATCAAGACCTACATTCCTGAATTCCCTGAATACGAACACGACATACAACTAAAACATCTCATGTACATGACGAGTGGTATCAATGACTACTATTACAACCCTAGGGCGAACGGCACAGATTGGAGTAGTCTACATTTTTTTAATATTGATACAGCTATTGTCGCCTCCCTGAGTAATAAACGCTTGATGTATGAACCTGGCACCCAATGGTCATATAGCAATATCAATTACATGCTCTTGACCAAAGTAGTAGAAGAGGTATCGGACATACGTTTTTCAGAATTTGCGCGAAAGCGGCTATTCGAACCACTAAATATGACGAATACTTATGTAAATGATGATATTTTTCAGGTAATTCCGAATAGAGTAAATGCTTATAATTATAGAGACAAGGAAAATACAGCGGGTCTGATAGAAGGTGGCTATTTAAATACCACAGGCGAAGGCTTTCTGCAAATCAATAGAAATTCGCCGCATTATGGAGGCAGTGGTATCTATACCAATATGGAAGACCTAAAAAAATGGGTAGCTAACTTTCAAACCAAAGCCTTTGGCGGCGCAGTTTTTTATGATTTGATGCACCAACGCATGCCATTTAAACATAGCAAAACAAATGATGCATTTGGTCTAGCCTTTGGCGATTTTAATGGACATGAAATCGTATGGTACGAAGGCGGCGACTGGGGATTTAGCAACTACATGATGCGCTTCCCAAAGAATAATTTGACCATTATTTGCTTATCCAACTTA
>JAHDCQ010000562.1 GCA_020629845.1 Saprospiraceae bacterium
TCTTTGATGGCAATGGACATGAACAAAGCCGTCTATTGTCAAAAACCCCTCACCCACCACGTCACGGAAGCCCGCGCGATGGCAAAAATGGCAAAAGAAAAAAGCTTGACGACCCAAATGGGCATACAGGTACATTCCTTCTATGATTATAAATTGGCGACCGATTTAATTCAATCGGGTATCATTGGAAAAGTGAATTGTGTACGCGCTTGGTCGCCTAAAAACTGGGGCTACGATGGTGCTGTTCCAACAGGCAGCGACCCCATTCCTGACTTTTTAGATTGGAATTTATGGTTGGGTACTTCGGCAGAGCGTCCGTATAAAGAAGGTATTTATCACCCAGGCAATTGGCGAAAATTAGTAGATTATGGCTGTGGTACGCTCGGCGACATGGGCGTTCATATTTTCGATACGCCTTATAATGCTCTCGCGCTTGATGTGCCGCGTACCATCACCACAAACTGCCGCAAACCGAATGGTTTTGGTTTTCCAGAAAACAATACGGTAACGTATGAATTCCCCGGCACGAAATATACGGCCGATACGCTGAAATGGGTGTGGTATGATGGGGCAGATGCGCCTGCTGCACATGAAGATTTAGCCCTACCAAATGGCGATGAACTACCGGAACAAGGCGCAATGTTTATGGGCGAAACAGGACGGCTGCTGCTACCCCACTTTATGGAATTGCCGCGCTTAATTGTAGATGACAAGTACAAAAACATAGACCTTTCTGCTACGCCACCGCCTGCCATGCGCGACTATACCAAAGAAAGCGAAAAGCACTATCATCAATTCGTAGATGCTTGCTTGGGTAAGGATACTTGTACCGCGCCTTTCTCCTATGCTTCGCGCTTGACGGAGACGATTCTTTTGGGTGTAATCGCAGGACGTTTTCCTGACCAAACCTTGCATTGGGATGCGAAGACGGCGCAATTTAAAGAAGCAGAGGCGAATGCGCTTTTGGACGCGCCTTATCGGAAATTTTAAGGAAGAAAGGAATTTTATACGCAGTCATTTTTAGCTTTTTTTCGCAAAAATGGCTGCGTATAATTATAGGAACGATACGTCTATTCTCCAAAAAACGAACTATCCAAACTTACTTCGCTTCCCACATTTTTAGCACCAACTTATTCTAACAAAAATAAAAACATTCTGCCCAAAATCACGTACTGAAAAAAGACTGCGGTCAAGTAAAAAAACATGAATTAAATCACCCTTTCACAACGAACAAAATATGAAAGTCTATCTTGAATTATCGGAAGAAGAAGCTTCGGGTTCTGCGCATAAATTTTATGAAGTCACCGTAGAAGGCGAATTATTGAGCATTCGATATGGACGCATCGGAACAGATGGTACAGTGTCTTCAAAAGTATTTCCTACCGAAGAACTAGCAGTAAAAGAGGCAGAAAAAAAGATAAAAGCCAAGAAACGAAAAGGCTACGAAGAAGCCGTACAAGGTGTCCGCAAGAAACGTGCGATTACTCGAAGAAGTATTACGAGCAGACGCTCGACGGCGAAAAAAGCACCTGTTTTATGGAAATTCAAATCGGGCTCGCCTGCTTTTGGGATTTATATTGATGATAATTATTGTTGGGTAGGCAATGAAAAGGGACGCATTTTCAAACTCAATCATCAAGGGGAAGTGCAAATGCAGTTCCAATTGCCTGATGGCGTAAAATCCATTATTGTGGATGAAGGCTGGATATATGTCGGTTGTGACGATGGCAATGTGTATGATTTGACGGGCAAATTGCCTCGATTAGCCTATGAAATCAACGAAAATATTGACATTTATTGGTTGGATGTGAAGAATGGCTTATTGGCGGTATCGGACGCAAATGGTAATCTAACGATCATCAATGCAGAAGATGAAGAACAATGGAATACAAAGAGTGCAGGCAATAGTGGCTGGATGGTACGCTGCGATAAAGTTGGGCGGGTTTATCACGGGCATAGCAAAGGAGTCACCTGCTATTATGGTTGGGATGGCTCTACGATTTGGAATAAAAAAACAAATGGCTCTGTCCTCTTTGGCTGGAAATCTGAAAAAGCCATAACAGTCGGAACATCCAGTAATAATGTGACCCTTTTCGATATAGAAGGAAAGCAAATTGCGGATATGAAAGCGGATAATAGCGTATT
>JAHDCQ010000133.1:0-1103 GCA_020629845.1 Saprospiraceae bacterium
TTTAAGCTATGAATTATGAGTGATGAGATATGAGTAGCATAAAAAACTCATCACTCATATCTCATCACTCATCACTCTCCTAAGGCTTGTAATATAGAAATCGTTTCATCCAGCATGGAAGCAGTAAAATCTAGATGCGTTACAAAACGTACGGTTTGCGGCCCAAAGGGCGAAGCATTAATACCTTTCGCTTTTAAAACGTCCAAAAAACGAGCTGCCGTATAAGGCGGCTTCACATCAAAGATAAGGATATTGCTATGTACTGGGCGTATATTTTCGACATAGGGTAAGCCAGCTAACACTTCCCCGATTTGCTTGGCGCGGGCATTGTCTTCTTTTAGGCGTTCGATATGGTGGTCGAGTGCGTAGGTACAAGCAGCCGCTAAATAACCCGCTTGTCGCATACCACCGCCCATTACTTTGCGGTAGCGACGTGCCTGCCTGATAAAATCCGTATCACCAATGAGCAATGAACCTACAGGCGCACCTAGACCTTTAGAAATACATATCGAAACACTATCGAAAGCATCGCCAACTGCTTGTGTGCTTTCGCCTGTTTCTACTAAGGCGTTGAAGAGGCGCGCACCGTCCAAATGGAGCTTTAAACCTCGCTCTTTGCAAAGCTGCTGAATAGGACGAATTTCCTCCAAAGTATAAAAACTACCGCCGCCTTTATTACAGGTATTTTCCAGCACTACTAGGCGCGATTCGGGTAACCAATCGTAAAGTGGTTTTATAGCAGCTTCCACTTGTGTAGCCGTAATTTTCCCATTTGTCCCCTCAATCAAATTCATCGCTACCCCTGAGTTGAAGGCATAGCCACCCGTTTCGTATTGGTACACATGCGAATAATGGTCGCAAATCACCTCATCCAATGGGCGGGTATGGGTTTTGATGGCAATTTGATTAGTCATCGTTCCTGAAGGGCAAAATAGGGCGGCTGCTTTCCCAAACATCTTCGCTGCCTTAGCTTGTAGCGCATTCACGCTAGGGTCTTCTTGAAATACATCATCACCTACTGCTGCTTGTAGCATTGCTTCGAGCATAGCAGGCGTGGGTTTCGTTACTGTATCGCTGATTAGGTTTATCATGCTGTCTGTTTT
>JAHDCQ010000133.1:1203-13591 GCA_020629845.1 Saprospiraceae bacterium
CAGGCGTGGGTTTCGTTACTGTATCGCTGATTAGGTTTATCATGCTGTCTGTTTTGTCTGCAATATAGTGACTTGCTACTGAATTTTAGGCTGCGATTTTACAATCAGAATTTAGTAGAGGGTATAAGGTAGAGAGTCGAGGGGTTTCTTTCAAATATTTTTTGGAAAGTATCATTTTTTAGAAGAAATGAACAAGTATACGCTCTACCCAATAGTTGCTGAAAATCATATACAAATTATATTTAATATTAAAATATTAATAAAATTTCTATTTATTGTAAAATATACTTATTTTAGGGCAAACTATTCGCTACAATAATGTACCGCATTGTAGAGTGTAGAAGGCGGAACATCATAAATCCCTCTACCTTCTACCCAATACCCTCTACAAACTTGCTGTGCAATTTTAATAGAAAGAATGCCATGACATTAAAATGCTGTAATATACTAATCACTTTTTGTTTGTGTTTCACTTGTTACCTCAGCGCACAACCAAGCTTTGTAGTATCGCCCGAAGATGGGGACTACCCTCCGAATACAAGAATCTGTTTTGACATTGTCGCTGAGGATTTTCGCAACCTCATTGCCTTTGGTTTTCCTGTAACTTGGGATACCGAAGTGCTGACTTTCCGAGAAATTACGAATATCAATGCCCCTGGCTTAGGTAGAAAAGACTTTGATATAAGTCAGGTTAATAATGGCGAATTTTCTCTAGATTGGTCTTCGCCCGATGGTTTACCACGCGATTTGAGCGATGGCTTTGTCCTTTTTAAAGTATGCTTCCAAACTACTGCTACTTGTGGCAGAAGTACGACTATGCAAGTAGATACCACAGGCTTAAGTGAGGGCGAACGGGCTTATGCTGATTTTGCCTTTAGTATCAATGACGAAATAGTAGGGGTCAATGTGGGCTTCTTAGAATATCCTGCGAATATAAACGTCACTTGCGATTGTACGCTAGCTGCACGCATCATCAATAGCAATCCTGCGGCATCAAGCGAAGGCATTATAGATGTCTGTCCAGGCGAATCGCTCTCTGTCACAGGTACTGCCCAAAACCCAACGGGCGGAGAGTTGACCTATACTTGGGATTTTGGAGATGGAACTGCTGTCGCCACACCTTCTAGTTCGTACATTTATTCCGCACCAGGCTTGTACAATCTTAGTTTTAGCGTAGCCGATAGCTTCTCTAATTGCTTTGCTGAACCACAGCAGCGCATCGTACGCGTAGCACCAGAACCGAGTGTCGCCCTAAATAGCGATCAAAGCTATTGCACGAATGAAACCTTTGAAATTCGTCGTTCAGACTTGACCATTAGCGCAGGCGAAATCAGCGAACCCAGCGTAGAGGGCGAATTGAGCAGTATCGTCCCCGAAGTTTCGCGGGTAGATGATGCCCTGCCGCTACCTGACGGGGAAGGTGTTGCCTATCAAAGCATTCTACAAGTAGACGCTTATGCGGATGATGCCCTTATTGAAGAAGCTAGCGATATTGCAAAAGTTTGCCTCAATATGGAACACTCTTGGGCGCGCGATTTAGAAATTCAATTGACTTGCCCGAATGGTGAAACTATTGTGCTGCATGATTTTGGAGGACAAACAGGCAGACGCATCCGCTTAGGCGAACCTAATGAAGGAGACGACGATATGGCAATAGTAGGCACAGGCTACAATTATTGCTGGACAATGGATGCTTCCACAGGCACATGGCTAGAGTATGGAGCTGACTTTGATGAAGAAACTACGCTACCCGCAGGCGATTACCAACCCTACGAAAGTTTTGAAAATCTTGTAGGCTGCCCACTCAATGGCGAATGGCAGTTGGAGGTAGAAGATTTTTGGCGAGAGGATAATGGCTTTATTTTTAGTTGGGGAATTGTATTTGGCAATGAATACGCGACAGAACGCAACACTTTTTCGCCAGCAGTAGAAGATTTTACTTGGCTAAATCATCCGAATGCTGAATCGGTTTCGGCAGATGTTATAAGCCTGCGTACGAATAATGCTGGCACATTGGAAGTCCCTTATCAAGTGACCGACGAACTTGGCTGCATACATGAAGGAACGCTTAGTGTGCCAGTAGAAAATTCCGCAACTTGTGGCGATGGAGAAGTAGATTGCCCATCAGGGAATGTACCTACTTTGCGTATACCGACCGACCCACAGTGTGCGCCCAATGGCACGACCTATGTAGTACGCATAAACACAGAAGTTCGCAATGTACTTACTGCCGATGCAGGCATTGTAGCAGGCGGCAGCGGCTTCCTGACCGTTTATAATATTCCACTTGGGCAAGATGTAACGGTAACCATCACCAATCCCGAAGCTTGTTCGGTGAGCCAAACGATTCCTGCTCCAAACTGCGGCGGTTGCCCCGACATTGACGCGCCACAAAGTTTAGGCAACAAAAATGTCTGTGCAGGCGATGATTTCCCGCAACTAAGTGTGCGAGAGGGAAGTGCTAGCACAGTAATTCGTTGGTATAATGCCGCGACAGGTGGTTCGCTTTTGGCTACGGGCGCAAATTATACGCCTTCGCAAGTAGGTAGCTTTTTTGCAGAAGCCTTTGATCCTAACACCAATTGCCGCAGCTCTCGTACGGAGCTGCGCTTAGGCTTACGAGAAAGCCCGACTGCTAGTATTTCTGGAACAACTGAAATTTGTGCAGGCGAAAGCACCGTACTAACGGCTAGTGGCGGCGGCACCTATGCTTGGAGCAATTTTGCGCGTAGCAACAAAGTAGGCGTACGCGCAGGCACCTATAGCGTGACGGTAACAGCAACGAATGGCTGCCAAGATGTAGCAACAGTAACAGTCAGCGAAATAACTGGTCCGCCATGTATTGAATGCCCACAAAAAGCTCCACCACAAAGCACTGGCAACAGAACGGTTTGTTCGGATGAGCCTATTCCTGCGCTTAGTGTGACGAGTGCAGGCGTGAATTTGACTTCGGAAATACGCTGGTATACCAGCGCGACAGGTGGTGCGCCCATAGCTACTGGATTGAGTTATACGCCGCCAAGTGCAGGTACGTACTACGCAGAAATTTTTGATACGAGTAACAACTGCCCTAGCCCTCGTCGTGCTATTACGCTTACTATCATCAATTGCTTAGATGGTTCAGGGCAAGCGTTTGGCAGTAGTACGAACGCTCTACAACTAGTAGAAGTGCAGCCCAATCCTTTCCAATCTGCTACGCGCCTCCATTTTGAATTGCTGGAAGCGGATTGGGTACAATTGAGTGTATTTGATTTGAGTGGTAAAGTGCTGTATCAGCAGCAAAATCACTATGAATCGGGGCTGCAAGCTTGGACGATTGAGGCGGCGCAATTAGGAAAAAGCGGGATGTATTTTTATCGCTTAGAAAGCAGTGAGCAGCAGTTGGTAGGGAAATTGTTGTTGCAAGAGTAAATTGTAGAAACTGCTTATTAGTGGAGGTTTTGAAGAAAATTGATTTTCGACCTTATTTCTTTTAGTGGAAAAAGCGATGAAAAAGCGTTAAAAATACTACATTGTTTGAGCTAAAATGAGTTTAAAAATAAACTCCGACAGCAAATTAGCAGATGATATTGGATTGCAAAACAGTTCATTAAGCGAGTTTGTAGGATTTAGCTTTTTTGTCGCTTTTGGAGCGTTAAGAAAGAAATTAAGTCTTGATTTTTTTGGTTCGTTTTTTTATCAAGAAAAAAATGAACATGTCCCTTTTGCAAAATGTCCACTAGTAAGAAATCTGATTTGTGTACTATACTTTCATTACAAACCAGAGATTTGTAAAAGATTAGTGACGGATTGAAAATCCGCACCAGCAGCAGTTTTCTTTAATATTCCCAGCATAATCCCTATTTTGCGAGGCATTTTTATAAAAAAGCTGCGCCAATATGAAAATCCTCAAAGTCAGGCTTAAAAACCTGAACTCATTGCGCTTAGATAGGGTCATTGATTTCACCGCATCGCCACTCGGAGATGCAGGAATTTTTGCTATTGTGGGCGACACAGGCGCAGGAAAAACCACGATTCTGGATGCCATTACGCTCTCGCTCTACGGGCGGGTGCATCGCAATACTTCCTCGCGTGAAACACCGCGTGGAGTGATGACGTATGGTACGGCAAACTGTCTAGCAGAAAGCGAATTTGAGGTATTTCAAACAGGAGTGCGGGCGGTGTATCGAGCAAAGTGGAGTTTGCATCGCGCAAGGGGCAAAGCAGATGGCGCGTTCCAAACACCGCGCTATGAGCTTTCCAAGTTTAATGTAAAAACAGGCGATTTTGACATCATAGCCGAACAGCGCAATGAATGGCAACAGCAAGTCATAGAAATCACAGGCTTGACCTATGCCCAATTTTGTCGTTCGATGCTCTTAGCACAGGGCGATTTTGCGGCTTTCCTGAAAGCAGGCGAGCAAGAGCGTAGCGATTTATTGGAACAAATCACAGGAACGGAATATTATACCAATATTTCCAAAGCGGCTTATCAGCGTTGGAAAATAGAGCATGAAAAACTTAATCGCCTCTATACGAAGCGGGATGCTTTGCAATTATTAGATAAAGAAAGAATAGCGGAGCTTCAAGCTAATTTAACGACTAAAACGGAGGAAACACAGGCTGCCAAAACCGCTTTAGAAAACACAAAACAGCAATTAAGCCAAGTCCAAAAAACAAAGCAACTCCAAAGCAGAAAAGCTAGCTTAAACACGCAACTTCATGCCGCACAACAAGACTTGAAAAATGCCCAAGCGGATTTTTCGCGCTTACAGCAGCACCAGGCGGTAGCTCCTTTGCAAGGCGATTTGCGGCAGCTAGATGAATTGGCGGCACAGCAGCGTGGTCTAAAGGAACAATCTCAGCAACTACATACTACAATAGAAACACTTACTGCTACGAATAGCGCACAAATGCAAGCCCAAGAAAGCCTAGAAAGTACTTGGAAAAAGTTGCAAAAAGATGATGCGCCACAACAAAAAACCTTTCGGCAAGTAGCCGCTTGGGATGCCCAAATCGGGGAGCAACAAAAGCAGTTGAACGAGCTAACAGCACAACTCACGGACGCACAAGCGAAACATAAACAAGCAGAAAGCGAGCTACAACAGCAAGGGAAGGAAGCTGCTGCACTAAAAGAGCAATGGTCGCAAAAAACGACTTGGCTAAAGCAACATGAACGCTATGCGAAGCTTAGTAAAGATTTGCCAAAATTAGAATTGCACATTCCACGTATCCTATTGCTAGAGGAGCAGAAACAAACATGGACGGAGGGGCAAACGCGTCTGGAAGCGCATATTGTGGAACAAATAAAACGCCTAAAAAGTATCCAAAAGCGGCTGGAACGCGCACAAGGTTTAATCGCAGAAAAGCAGCTTGATTTTAAGAAGCAAGCAGCAGCAAATTATGAGCATCGTAAGGGCTATTTAGATGATTTGCAGACGCGCTATGAGCAACTCAATGCTTATTTGCAAACCCTCACGAACCTGAAAGAGCAAGTAGAACGTAAGGCGCAACTCACCAAGCAAGGGAAAGGTGTACATGCAAAAATTGAGAGCCTAGAGGTACAAACGAATACCACTACAAAACGCTTGGAAGCGGCGAAAGCACAGAAAGTCTTTAAGCAAGTCAGCTATGAACAACAGCAACTCATAGCGAGCTATGAAGAACATCGGGCAGACTTGAAAGAAGGGGAGGAGTGTCCGCTTTGTTTGGCGACAGAGCACCCATTTCGGGTGAAAGGATGGAAAACGGAATTTATAAATAAAGCAAAAGCCGAACTCAAAGCTGCCGAAGTGGAATTTGAAAAACAGCAAATATATCAGCAAAAATTGTTGCAAGAAGTGAGTGAGCAAAAGGGGCGTAAGGAACAGCTTTTGGAAGAATGGAAAATTTGTGATACGCAAGTAAAGGAATTTCAACAGCTTGCAGAATCCAATGAATTTACACCCAAGAAGATAAAACTTGAACAGCTTTCAGACCTACTTAAAAAGCAAAGCAAACGTGCCGAACAGCAACGCACTCATTGGAAAAAATTGGAAGAAATTCATCTACATATTTTAGCACAAGAAGAAACCGAACGCAGTATTGATAGCGACTACAAAGTGCTAAAAACCAAAATAGCAGGCTTAGAAGAGCAGCTTAAATTAAAAACCGAACAACTCGCACAAGCGCAAGCAGAAAGTAAAGAACACCTAGCAGCAGCAACCACTATTTTGGAAGCCTATGACTGTCCATCTGCTTTGCAACTCTTAGAAAAACACTTCAAGGATTTATCAGAGATAGGACAAGAATATATTACAAATACACAGCAAGCACAAGCGCAACAGCAGGAGCTACAATCGCTAGAGCAAAGCATTATTTATGCTAAAAAACAACTAACTACGCAAGCAAAAAGCATAGCACAACTGACTCAAACACAAACTATGCAAACAGAAAGCCTAACTACTTTACAAACCCAACGAACTAATCTATTTGGCAATAAAAATCCCGAAACGGAAAGCCAAGCTTGGCAAAAGCGACTGCGAGAAACCGAGCAGGAAGTACAAACATTGCGGCAGCAAAATACGCAACTAAAAGAGCAAATCGCGGTGGAGCAAACTAGCCTACGCGAAAAGGAAGCGCAACTCAAAGAAAATGAAACCTTAGGAAAAAAGAAGCAAAATGAATTGCTGAAAGGCATTGCAACATTGGGCTTGGATAGTCTAAATGCGTTGAAAAAAGCACTATTACCAGAAGCTGAACAGCAGCGCATTACTCAACAAAAAAATTATTTAGAACAAAACCAGCTCAAACTAGAGCATAGTTTAAAAGAGCTAGAACAAGAGTTAAATAACGCGTCTACACTAGAAGGGGTGGATGAGGAAACCTTACAAAAGGAACTACAGATACAAGACGAAACCTACCAAAATCTACAACAAACCATAGGCGCGATTCGGGAGCAATTGCAATACAATAAGCAGCAAGAACGCCAATCAAAAAGCCTGCTACAAGAGATAGAACGACAGCGCAAAGAACACCGTCGCTGGGAGTTGTTGAAAAATCTCATTGGCATGGAAAGTGGGAAGAAGTTTCGCGTGTTTGCACAGGGACTGACTTTGCAACAATTGGTGCATTTAGCTAATAAACACCTGCTCGACCTGAATGAACGCTATTTCATTCAAAAAAGCCTCGGCGATGAATTGGCACTCGAAATCATAGATCGCTATCAAGCCGACAATGTGCGTTCGATGAATACGCTATCAGGTGGGGAGAGTTTTTTAGTGAGCCTAGCATTGGCACTTGGCTTATCCGATTTGGCAGGCCAACATACTCAAATACATTCACTCTTTATTGATGAAGGCTTTGGCACACTCGATGAAGCTACGCTTGATGTCGCAATTGGCACACTCGAAAACCTCCAAGCAAGCGGCAAAACCATCGGTATTATTTCGCATGTGAAAGCCTTGCAGGAGCGCATCAGTACGCAGATACAAGTGCATAAGAAAGGAAGTGGCTTTAGTGTACTAGAGGTCGTTAACGCATAATCGCCGGACAATTGCCCAGCGATGTGCTTTTAGATTTCATTTCCTTTTTGGCTGTGTAGTAACATGTGTTTAAAAAAACTAAAGCCTTTTCTGATAGTTTTATTCTTATTTAGTAGCAGCTTGTGCTATAATTGTTGCTATGAGTTTCATGCTTTTTCAATTTATACATACCTTTAAAAATTGCCTTCACTAGGTTAGTTTATAAATCAGATGTTTTGTAACCACCTAAAATCATATTTAAGATTTTCTTAACATTTTAATTTAGAGAAGAGACTGTCCTTCGGACTGAGAGAAACTAAAAAATGTCAAAAGCCGAAGATTAGTAAACCTTCGGCTTCTGAATCACTTGCTGGAAAGTAAAAAGACCTACGCCATCTTACGTAGTTCTTTTTTCAAAATTTTACCCGTCGCACTCATCGGTAGTGCATCCATAAATTCGATGACTCTAGGATATTTATAAGCAGCGATGCGTTCTTTCGTCCATGCCATCAATGTATCTGCTTCGATACTTTGCCCTTCTTTCAGTACTATGCAGGCTTTTATTTCTTCGCCCATTGCTTCATCAGGGATACCAATTACTGCAGCCATAGAAACGGCTTCATGTTGCATCATCACCTCTTCCACCTCTCTCGGATACACATTCAGTCCGCCCCGAATAATCATATCTTTGGTTCTATCCACGATATAGTAGAAGCCATCTTCATCCTTTGTTGCCACATCGCCCGAATGTAACCAACCATCTTTAATCGTTTTTGCATTAGCTTCGGGCTTATTGTAGTAGCCTTTCATCACATTATGCCCCCGATAGAGCAATTCGCCTTTCTCACCTACTGGCACTTCTTCGCCATTATCATCCACCAATTTCACCTCTACGCCCCATACAGGTGTACCAATGCTGCCTGCTTTTCTACCCACATCTAAGTGATTGAACGTAACCACAGGCGAACCTTCTGACATCCCATAGCCTTCCAAGATTTCAACATTAAATTTCGCTTCAAAATCCTCTAAAATCTTGACGGGCAAGGATGCACCACCCGATACGCAGGTCTTGAGATTACTACTAATTTTTTCTAAGTCAAATTTGGTATTCTCGTAGCTTAAAAGCCCCCAGTACATAGTCGGAACACCCGCGAAAATTGTAATTTCATGCTGCTGCATCAGCCCTAGTACGGCTTCTGCTTCGAAGCGGGGGAGTAGAATGCTAGTTGTGCCTTTATACATGCCTGCATTCATTAGCACCGTCATTGCAAAAATATGGAAGAGTGGCAACACTATAATTTGCCTATCCTCCGTGGTGCTACTTAGTATGTCCGTAGATAAAATGGCATTGAGCATGAGATTGGAATGCGTCAATTCTGCGCCTTTCGGTCGGCCCGTAGTGCCAGAGGTGTAGATGATGACGGCGGTATCTTCCGCGCTCGTTCGAGCAGTTTCTGCTACTGGCGATTGTCCATTCATGAGCATTCCCAAAGTCTCGACTCCTTCAATAGGCGAAGGATCAGTGGGCTTGGCAGTGATGACAAAAAACTGTCCACAGGAATCTACTTGCGAAAAGCCCGCATAATTCTCTTTTGCCATTGGCAAGTCAGGCGTACCTACAAAGCAAAAACAAGCTTTTGCTTCCGAATCCTTGAGGTGATAAGCTACTTCGTCTTTTTTCAATAAGACGCTTAGCGGCACTACCGTCGCACCAGCTTTCAGAATGCCAAAATAAATCATTGGGAAGTAAGGCAAATTCAAGCAGTTGAGGGCCACTTTATCGCCTGCTTTAATGCCTCTAGCGCGCAAGCCATTGGCTATCTGATTGGCTGTGCCATTTATTTGAGCAAAATTCAAGCGAGTCTCCCCAAAAATAAAGGCATCTTTGGTAGGGTAGCGTTTCGCACTATCTTCAAGAATTACGGATAGATTCAGCATGTTTCTATTTTTTCTTTTTTTTAGAGCTTGTTTGTAAAATTTCCAAACAAGCTATTAGGGCTTATTTCTTTCCGAAGCCCTTCATCCAATAGGTGTTGTTGATTTTGCAAAGGTAGTGAAATGCGGTAGATTGTTTGGTAGTGCTTTCTAAAATGTTAAATAAAAGGATGATTTCTATTGAAAGTATGGTATTTTCAGCTTATTGCCAATACAGAATTAACAGCTGCTAACTATATTCATAATATTGCCGAATAATTACTTGATTTAAGTTTGTTATAAAAATATTTTTAGGCTAATCTAAAAATATTTTGAAATTCAATAAAAGTCTCTACCTTTGCTATAGTAAAAAAGGTAGAACATGGAAGACTTCATACTCACACTCCAAGAACCCTGGGTACAACGCGCTTTCTTAGCATCCAGCATGGTGGGAATCATGTGTGGCTTATTGGGCTGCTTTATTGTGCTTCGCAATATGTCCATGATAGGCGACGCGCTGGCGCATGCCATTCTTCCGGGGGTGGTAGTGGCGTTTATGATAGCAGGGCATAATACCTTTGGATTTTTCGTGGGTGCAGTAGCTGCAGGTTTGCTCACGGCAGTAGGCATTACTTGGATACAACAACAAGTAAAAACCAAGAACGATGCCGCCATTGGTATCGTCTTCACCGCTATGTTTTCTATAGGAGTGATTGGTATTTCGAGTATTAGTCGTCGTCCTGGAGTGCATTTGGATTTGAAGGACTTCCTTTTTGGTAGTGTACTTGGCGTGTCGAATGAAGATTTATACTTGTCCTTTGCGGTCATGATATTTGTGATATTGAGTGTTCTGTTATTTTATCGCTACTTATTTGCCAGTACTTTCCAAGCAGTTGTCGCGCAGACGATGGGTATTTCCGTGCAATTGGTACATTATTTTCTGATGCTTTTGCTGGCATTTGCCGTAGTTGCTTCCTTGCGAAGTGTTGGGATGATATTGGTGGTGGCAATGCTCATTACGCCAGCCTCTACCGCTTTGCTACTCACGAAACGTCTGCAATGGGCATTAGTCATTTCTGCCCTTATTGGTTTAGTAGCTGCCATTTTAGGTTTGACTTTGGCGATTATTCTAGACACCACTCCTGGCCCAGCGATGGCACTCACTGCAACAGCTATCTACTTATTTGCCGTGGTGTTTGCGCCCGAACGTGGCTTACTTTTCCGCTTCTTACGCAAACGCCAATTGCGTCGCCGCATTCATTGGGAAGACATCACCAAGCAAGCCTATAAACTCGAAAAAGATGGACAACTCAGCCTTGCGATGCTCAGTGAACGTCTCAACGATAGCGAAGGCAATACCGAACGCTATATCCAGATTTTACGTACCAAAGGCTTCTTCGAAAAAGACGGCTTGCGCCTCACCGAAAAAGCACGCGATGCTGCGAGTCGCTTGATACGCACCCACCGCCTTTGGGAAACTTATTTGGTGCAAGAACTCGGTTTATCCGCCGATCAAATCCATGAAGATGCCGAAAAATACGAGCATCTCCTCAGCGATGAACTTGTAGATGAAATGGATAAAAAACTTGGCTATCCTACCACCGACCCGCATGGTTCGCCCATTCCGAGTAAGCATAAACTCAGCCTGACGCTCCATGAATTAGGCTTGACGCAACGCGCAAAAATCGCTCGCCAGCAAATCAATGAACATATCGAATCACAGCTTTGGGAATTGGGTTTATTGCCAAATTCTGCTATCGCTATCGCTGAAAAAGCCACGCAATTCGTAGAAGTACAGCAAAATGGCAAATCCATTCGCATCCCGATACAACTTGCACGCTCCATTAGTGTTGAAAAAGAGTAATTATTTGGGTATGATGAATTAGGTTAAATAAGAACAGACAGACCTAATACTTAATACCTTGTACTTAATACTTACTCATCGCGTGATTCAAAAAATAGCAGAACTCAAAGGGCATAATGCAGCCGTGTACGCGCTGGCAGAAGCGGATAGTCCGCGCTATATTTTCTCCGCTTCGGGGGAAGGCTGGTTGGTCCGTTGGGATTTGGACGCGCCTGACTTGGGCAAGCTTATCGCTCGGGTAGAAGGGAATATTTTTTCTATTTGCTATCTCGCTGAGCAGCAACTCATGCTACTAGGCGATATGCACGGTGGTATGCATTGGGTAGAGCTCAACGCACCCGACCAACAGCGCAATATCGCACACCATCGCAATGGTGTATTTGCCATTAAGCAAGTAGGGGGAAATATACTAAGTGCTGGTGGAAAAGGCATGCTTACTAAATGGTCTATCGCTCAAAAACGCCCGCTGGAAAGTCTGCAATTATCCCACGAAAGCCTGCGGACTATTGCCTATTCACCCGCTCGAAATGAATTGGCAATTGGTGCCAGCGACCATGCCATTTATTTCCTAGATGCTACTACTTTAGCGCAGCGCAGCAGCATACCGATGGCACATGATAATTCGGTCTTTACCGTCCAATATCACCCTGATGGGCAACATCTTCTAAGTGGTGGGCGCGATGCACAACTTAAAGTTTGGGACTTGAAGACGCATACTTGTGTACAACAAGAATCCGCGCATTGGTATACCATCAATTCCATTGCCTTTCACCCTGAAGGGCATCTTTTCGCCACTGCCAGCCGCGACAAAACCATCAAAATTTGGGATGCTAAGACCTTTCAATTACTAAAAGTCCTAGAAACTATCCGCGATGATGGACATATCAATTCGGTGAATGCTTTGCTTTGGACGGGGCATCGGAATTTGCTTGTTTCGGGGAGTGATGATCGGAGTTTGAAGGTGTGGGAGTTACAAGAATAATGAGCATGAATTACTTTGCAATCGGGTGTAGGACAAATTTCTCAAATCGCATGATTTATCCCAATGGAACGTGTTCCATTGGATGGGAAAAGGGATTTTTGTCCTACACCCTTTTCAATCTTACTAAATAAAAATCAGTATCTAAGT